>CAIPUQ010000083.1 GCA_903868295.1 uncultured Roseiflexaceae bacterium | reverse complement strand
GCCGATGCCCTGCGCTTCGGCACCGCTGCGACCATCCGCGTCATCGACGCCTAGCCCGTACCCTTTTGGCCCCGTCAGACGGTAGTACTGGTGTGAACACACACACTATCGTCCGAAAGGGGCACATCATGGGTCTGTCGCTCTCGTTCCCACTCCAAATCCGCGAAACACCGTTTGTCCAACATCCCCGCACCCGCCTGGCCATGCATGGGCCGACCGCACTCAGCGACGCCGAGCTGGTCACGCTCCTGTATGGCGACGGCGGTGACTACGACGCTACCCTGCGCAACGCCCAAAACGCCCTCGGTGCAGCCGGCGGTTTGCTCGGATTGCAACGCTTGAGCGTCGAAGAGCTCCAACAACTCCCCGGCATCGGGAGCGTCCGCTCGATCCGCATCAAAGCGGCCCTCGAACTCTGCCGGCGCCTGATTTTGGCCGGGTTCGAAGACCGCTTCCAGATTCGTGCGCCCGCCGACGCCGCCCAGCTGATGCTCATCGAGATGAGCCACCTCGACCAAGAGCACCTCAGGGTCATCTGCCTCGACACCAAAAACCGCGTCCAAAAGATCCAAACCCTCTATGTGGGCTCACTCAACTCATCGTTGCTCCGCGTCGGCGAGGTCTACAAAGAGGCCATCCGGCTCAACAGCGCCGCTATTATCCTGGTGCACAACCATCCATCCGGCGACCCGACCCCCTCGGCCGACGACATCCAAGTCACCCGCGACGTCTATGCCGCTGGCAAACTGCTCGACATCGATTTGCTCGATCATCTCATCATCGGCCAAGGGCAGTGGATCAGCATGCGCGAACGCGGTCTCGGCTTCGGTGCCTAATCAGTCACGCAACGCCCGTTGGATGTCGCGCCAACCAATTATGTGGATGCCCTGCGCTACGACTGCACTCCGCAGTGCCGGGTCAGTCATCACCGCATAGTCGCGCACCCGAGCGCGCCAATCGGGTGCGATGGCGCGCAACTCGGGGCTATCAGCGGCGGGGTGGCAAATGACGTACGTCAACCCCGCCGGCAGCGCCGCAAACAACGCCTGCACGTCGGCGACATTCTGCGCCGGATTGCCCAAGTCGAGCCAACGTAGGTGATCGCACAGCGGCAATCCGGCTGCCTCCAAGGCCGCTAGTTGACCGACCTGGTACGCTGCCGTCGCCGCGTCGAATCCCCCCGCTTCGAGCCGCGCCGCATCCAATCGCGCCACAAATGCCGGCGTCTGCGTGCGCTGGCTCAGCGCCAGGTACGGCGCAAATGTCGCCGCTCCGAACATCGTCCCCATGTGCGAGTCGATGTGTGTCGGCTGCATCCCATAGCGGAGCGCACGGGCATACTGGGCCTCGATTTCGACCGTAGCATCCGCTGTCGACACCGCCGCAAAGACCGCTGCCATCGAGCGGTGCTGGTACCCTTCGTCGTCGTGCAACGTCGCTCCACCGGTCAGCGACCCCCAGCGATAGGCGGACCACTCGCAGGTCAGGGTCAGATGCACGCCCAAATCTGCTGCTGGGTGCGCGCTGGCCCACTGTGCCGCAGCGGGGAACCAGGCACACGGCGCCATCAACGAGCCCGACGTCAGCACACCGCCGTCGAACAACGTCTCCAAAATCCCCGTCGACGATTGACACATCCCGATGTCATCGGCGTGTACAATCGCCACCCGATCGTGCGGCCCGTAGCCCAGCTTCTGGAGCAGTGGGTTCATCGCAACCATCCTCTCGTCACGGCGCCAAACGCTCACGGACCCACCCGGT
>CAIPUQ010000082.1 GCA_903868295.1 uncultured Roseiflexaceae bacterium | reverse complement strand
GGCATCTCGCGACACACGCCATTTGATATGCTCAAGATTCCGTACCTGGTGTGTATGTTGTACGGGATCGAGGCACTGCGTACACGCCATTCGTGGCAACAGGTGCGTGGGGCTGTGTCTGTTGCGGTCAGTATCGTTTTGGTGCAGATGACGGTGACCGTGTTCCTCGGCGTGCGGAGTGCCTTCACGCTTGATTGGACCATGATTGTATTGGGCCTTGGCATGGTCACGGTCGTTGCAATGCAGTACGTACGCCCATCGCTGACATATTTGATGACGGTCGTGGTTCTGACAATTGGATTGTACGACTACCCATTGATGTTGCGGTTCCCCAACGAGGCGACGCAAACACGTAGCCCGTTGGTCAGCACGCTCCAAGACATGCTTGCTGATGGCAGTATCATGGCAGTGGTACCGAAAGATTTTTATACGATTCCCACGAATTATACCGCCCGCCTCGAACTCCCTTCGATTCATACGACGAACAGTTTGTCATCTTTTCGGTATGGGAATCACATCCGCGCGCTCCAGGGCAAAACTGCATCATTCGGACGCGACAATTTTTCTATAAACCCAGACTATCAGAGCACGGCTTTTTGGATGAGCAACATCGGGGCATTGCTGAGTATCAAGCCGATTGATCATCCAGGAATACAGCTTGCCTACACGGTAGCCTATGGTGGAAAAGCGCGGTATTACTTGTATCAAAACGACCTACGGATGGGCAAAGTGATTCAGATTGCGACTACGGACAACGTGCTCGCAGCCGAAACACAGATTGGCGATCCACGGTTGCGCGACCCGATTACGCCGCCTACGATCCGTGACGTTTCGGATGCGATGGAATACGGCAACGCCCTCGCTGTGCCGAATGTTCTTATCGTGAGTCAAAAATTCCATCCCTTTTGGGAGGCCCGTGTCGCGGTCGATGGCGTCTGGCAGCAGGCCAAGACCACGCAGGTCAATGGGGTATTTCTGGGTGTCCATGTGCCGGCTTCGGCCGAACGGGTGCAGCTCCAATTCAACCCGTATTCGCGTTGGCTCGAGCCAGTCGTCGTGCTCTGGGGTGTCTTTTGGGGCGTATTTGGTGTCGCATATGCGCTTCGCTGGATGCGTGCTCTCCGAATGCATCGGATATAAGCAGCCTTCAGGAGTTCAGTCGCTTGCCAACACATGCAGCGAGAGGATTGGGCAGAGGTGTGGGTTTCGATTGCCGGCATTGGGTATAATCAACGTAACAGTCGCTGAGGAGACTCATCATGCAGATAAATCCCGGTATATTCAAAGCGTATGACATTCGTGGCATTTACCCTAGCGAGCTCGACGAAGCAGGCGCGTACGCAATTGGTCGGGCGTTTGCAACCTATGTCAAAGCGACCGATGTCGTTGTCGGACATGACATGCGCTTGTCGGGTCCGTCTATCTTTGCTGAAGTTACCCGCGGCTTGATCGATCAGGGTGCAAATGTCATCGAAATCGGGTTGGTCAGCACGGATCAATTTTATTTTGCATGTGCCCAACTCGGTCTTCCGGGGATGATGGTCACCGCGTCTCATAATCCCAAGGAATACAACGGGTTCAAAATGGTTCGCAAAATGCCGTACCTGTTGTCGGGTAACGAAGGCATCAGTGATTTGCGCACCATCGTCCAAAACGATGCATACGCACCGGTGAGCCACAAGGGGTCTCGGAGCAGCATCGATTTGTCGGAGCAGTTTATCGACCACATGTTGTCGCTTATCGATATCGATCTCATTCGCGCAGCCGGTCCCATGACATTTGTGGCAGATACCGGCAACGGTACGGTCGGGCCTATCCTTGAACGGGTATATCGTAAGCTGCCGGTGAACTTTGTCGGCATGTACTTGCAACCAGATGGAAACTTGCCCAATCATGGTCTAGATCCACTCCAACCAGAGAACCGTGCCGAGCTCGAGAAACGCGTGGTCAGCGAAAAAGCCATGGCCGGCTTTGCGTTCGACGGTGATGGGGATCGGTTTTTTGCGGTCGATGATCGCGGGCAGTTTGTGTCCGGCGATTTTTTTACTGCACTGATGGCACAGTATTTGCTCAAGCGTTCGCCGGGCGCCAATATCGTATATGACGTACGGGCCTCATGGGCAGTCCCACAGATGGTTGCCGCAGCGGGCGGTACTGCCCTCGAAGAACGTGTAGGGCATGCCTTTATCAAGCGCCGGATGGCAGACGACGATGTGCTCTTTGGGGGTGAAGTAACCGGACATTATTACTTCAAAGATTTCTTTTTTGCAGATTCGGGACTGCTCCCGTCGTTATTGACAGTCGAAATGCTGGCACGCGAGCGGACGACGTTGTCGGCACTGCTCAAGCCCATCGAAGCGAAGTATTTCATTTCCGGCGAAATCAATTCGAAAGTCGCGGATTCGGCCGCAGTATTGGCCGCACTGCGTGCGCGCTACAGTGATGCCAAAATCGAAACACGTGACGGGCTCTCGATAATCTATCGTGATTGGCACTTCAATGTGCGGACATCAAACACCGAACCGTTGATTCGCCTCAATCTCGAGGCAATGGACAAAGCTACCATGGAAGCGCGCCGTGAT
>CAIPUQ010000081.1 GCA_903868295.1 uncultured Roseiflexaceae bacterium | reverse complement strand
TATTTTGAAAATATTGCACCCATCTGCGGATGCAAAAACCCTTGGGCGGCGAGGGCGTCGATACGACCGGCTTTCTGGTATGCGGGATTGAATTGCAGCAACGGGTCAGGCCAAAAACGCTTTCCTGCGAGCTCATCGTGTACTGCAGTGCGAATGCCGTCATCGGCGATATCGATAAACGATTCTGTGTATGTAGCGTAGTCTTCGATTATTTTTGAATGGACGTTTAGAATATTCATCGCATTACCATTTCACTATTACGTCAGTCTATTTTAGCCCCCAGTCTGTAGACGTCAAATATTCATGGTATTCAATGGGATTTGAATCGTTTGAAGCTAGGCTGAGTCCCCCCCCCATCACGGCAAACCCACCACCGCCACCGGCGTGGTGACCACCGCTGATCCGACGGCACCAGTGCCGAGCTGGCCATACTGGTTATTGCCCCAACATTTGATGGCGCCGGTCGAGAGCAGGGCGCAGCTATGTTTTTCACCCGTTGCCACGTCGATGACTTTTTCGCCGCTGGCAGTCACTCCACTGATGGGGAGTGCAAGAGCGCTGGTGAATACGGTCGCGGTGTCTTTGGCAAGCTGCCCATAAAAGTTGTCGCCCCAGCAATACACTGCTCCACTCGTGTCATATGCACAACTATGCCCATAGCCCGCTTCGACGCCTGCAACATTGGCAAGTGCGACGGAGCTCGCGCCACTGCTGCGCTTGACGACACTCGGCGTGGTGACACTGCTGGTCAGCACTGACCCACCCGATTGGCCGTAGGTGTTGGCCCCCCAACACGAGACGGTTTTGGCCGTGGTCACGGCACAGGTGTGACTGTTGAAGGCACTGATGCTGGTCACACCGGATATTGGCACCAACACGGCTTTGGTGTAGGTGGCGGTATTACCCTGACCGAGCTGACCGTAGCTGTTGCCGCCCCAGCACATGACCTTGCCGGTCGCCAACAATGCACACGAATGCGTCGTCCCGAGTGCCAGTTGGGTCGCGCCGCTGACATCGAATACTACTTGGGCATCCGTCGCATCTGTTGTCACCGAATTGCCCAATTGCCCATGGCTATTGAACCCCCAGCACATCACCGTGCGGTCAGTAGTAATCGCACAGGCATGGTGCCAGCCAATGGCCAGGTGGCGAATCTGCGTCAGCACCGTCGCGGCGACCGGGGTATTCGGTGTGGTCCCAGGTGTCATGTCTCCCAATTCGCCGAAAAAGTTATCGCCCCAGCACGCAAACGCTCCGTCGCTCGTACGCACGCAATGGTGATCCGAGGAGCCGGCGAGTTGGCGCACCGCAGCACTGCTCCCGATTGTCACCAGCGCAGGAGACGTCTGATCCACAAAGCTCCCGACACCCGTTTGACCATATCCGCTATCGCCCCAGCACTTCACTTCTGCCGCGAGCGTCAGAAAACAGGTGTGCAGCATACCTGCACTGAGCCGGTTTGCCTGCTCTGCAAGCGCTGTCGGGCTAGCGGTCGGCGTCGCCGACTGCGTGCGGGTGCGGCTGGCGGTAGCCGTCGCAGTACTGGTCGGTGTGACACTTGCGGTCACCGTGGGCGACGGCGTGAGCGTGGGCGCGAGGCTGACCGACCCCGCCAAAACACTCAGCATGCGCCCTGCGGCCACGACCAATTGCCCTGCGGTCGCATCGATCGCCTGGACGACACCGCTCCCTGGGACTGCCGTCGCTGCAGCGCGCAGGCGCACGGAGGAAGGCTCGATGTCGTACAGCAACACAGTGGTTTTGTCGGCTGTTACGGCGCTTGCGTCATAGCGTGCAGCCACGAGTTGGCGTTGACTACCGTCGAGTGCGATCACGTCAGCTGGACCGGCGCGCGCAAACGCAGGTGCTGCCGCCAATACCCCGGTCGTCGGGTTGAGTGGGAGGCCCGTGATGCCCAGCCGATCGCTGTAGAGGACCAATGCACGGGGTGCTGCTGCATCGATCCGACTCTGGACCACTGCGCTGATCACTGCGCGCGCTACCGTGCTGCTGCTGATGAGCGGCAACGCTGTCGGCTTGGGCTTCAGCGTACTGATAAACCCCGTTGTCGTCCCTGCGCGACTGCCCACCACGACAATCAGATCGCTCTGCGGCACGTCCACAATGCGGCTGATTGGACCAGGCAGGCTCGCTTGTACGCCGGGGAGTGCGACGATGTCGGTGGGACTGCGGACATCATAGGCCCGCACCTCGTA
>CAIPUQ010000080.1 GCA_903868295.1 uncultured Roseiflexaceae bacterium | reverse complement strand
ATTTTGGAGAGCTTCTGGACAAACACCGTAAACGGCGTCGCATGCAACGTCGTGTACGCCGATGCTACCGTTTGCGATTCGTCGCTGAGTGCCACGCCGATGCGTTTTTCACCGACATCGAGGGCCAACAAGCGACCGTGTGGTGCCGTCATCTCCGATCCTTCCACAAAAAACGACGCTCGAGGCGCACCTCGAGCGTCGGTGTATCGTATGTTAGGCGAGGCCCAACAACTGCTGTGCTTTGATCAGCACGGCATCGACATTGGCGATATCTTTGCTGCCAGCCTGGGCAACGTCTGGTCGACCACCACCGTTGCCGCCCATGACCGGGGCGAGTTCCTTGACCAGATTGCCGGCGTGTTTGCCGGTTGCACCGTTGCCAACCATGACCAGCAACGCTGCTTTGTCGGCGAGCACACTGGTCAACACGACCACAGCGGCGGATTGTTTGCTGATGAGTTGCTCGGCGAGTTCACGCAATTGGGCGCCGTCGTTGCCGTCGACCCGTGTCAGCACATAGGTTATCCCTGCGCTCACGGGTGCGTTGGCGAGCAACGTGTCGGCTTGACTGCCGGTGGCTGCTGCCGTGAGTGCCTCGAGCGCACGCTGACTGGCCTTGAGGTCTGTCAGCACCGACTCGATGCGCTCGTTGATCTGCGCCGGCGAGACGCCGAGTCGACTGGCGATGCCGCGCATCGCTTCGAACTGCTCTTCGACCCACTGCTCGGCGCCGAGGCCGGTGACCGCTTCGATACGGCGTACGCCGCCGGCCACGCTCGCCTCGGACACGATGCGGACCAACCCTATCTCGCCCGTGCGGGTGACGTGTGTGCCACCACACAATTCGCGCGAGTCGCGGCTGATGTAGGCTGGTTCGCCGACGTTGCTCCCAGACGTCGCATGGACGAGGCGCACGCGGTCACCGTATTTTTCGCCAAACAATGCGATTGCGCCGTTATCGAGGGCCTCTTGGTACGGCATTTCGGCCCAGGTGACGCTTTGATCGGCGCGCACCCAGGTGTTGACGCGGCGCTCGATATCGCGCTGTTGCTCGATGCTGACCGATTTGTTGTGCGTAAAGTCGAAGCGCAGACGCTCGGGTGACACCAGCGAACCCGCCTGTGCGGCGTGTTCACCCAATACATCGCGCAAGGCACGCTGGAGCAGATGGGTAGCAGTGTGATTGCGCTGGATGTGGCCACGGCGCACGCCGTCGACGACCGCCTGGGCAACCGACCCACGGGCAATCGTGCCACTGGTGACGACACCGATGTGCACAATGACGCCGGGGATGGGCCGTTGGGTGTCGGTGATCTGCACCGTACCCGTGGCCGTGGTCAGCGTGCCGGTGTCACCCACCTGCCCGCCGGACTCTGCATAGAATGGGGTACTGTCTAGCACGATCTGGACCTCGGTGCCCACCGCTGCGTCGTGCTTCACGTCATCCACGCTGACGATAGCAGTTATGGTGCCCGTGCCTTCGAGATGCGTGTAGCCGACGAATGTCGAGGGGCTCAGCGTGAGTTCTGCCCAGACTTCGGTGTCGGCACCGCGCTTGAAGTTGGCGTTGGCACGTGAGCGACCACGTTGGGCTGCCATGGCTGTATCGTAGGCGGCGACATCGACGGTCATTCCGTGATGGGCAGCGATTTTCTCGGTCAAGTCGAGGGGGAAGCCGTCCGTGTCTTTGAGTTTGAACGCTTCTTCACCAGGGATAATCAGGCCGCCTTTGGCTTTCACCTGACCAATAATTGCATCGAGCTTGACCAAACCACTCGACAACGTACGCAAGAACTGCTGTTCTTCGGCCTCGACGGTCTCGAGGATGAAGGCCCCGCGGCTCTTGAGCTCGGGGTAGGCAGTGCCCATCAGATCGATGAGTTTGGCCACGATGCTGGTAAAAAACGGCT
>CAIPUQ010000079.1 GCA_903868295.1 uncultured Roseiflexaceae bacterium | reverse complement strand
CCCAATAACACTTGCGGTTATTGTTCCCAGCTATGCCAATGCGGCCGGTATTCGGATCCTCGCCAATCAAATGGAACGGCAGACGAGGCAAACACAGCGTCCTGCATTAGCACTGCTGTTCCGTGCTGTGCGTGGCACCAAGCCAATCCCGTGGCGGACCATCCGCGCGGGGGATGCATTGATGACGCAAAATGCCGGGGCATTTCTGCAGATTCCCATTGCCTCACTCACACGGCATATCCGAACCATCCCCTATGCACTGATGGCGGTCCAAGGGACTGACGGCGGCGTCGCACTCGGGACTGCCCCGTTCGCGACCCTCGTTGGCGTCGACGAACTAGTGACCATTGTCGATGGCGCACGCCCAGTAGCAGGGGCAAATCCTATCCAAGCAATGGTATCGCGCAGCTATGCAAATACCATTGGCTTGAACATAGGCGAAGAATACGTACTCACGGCAAAAGATGGTTTGAGTGCTGTCCGCATTGAGTTGGTAGGCATTTGGCAACCAAAGGATGCAGGTGACCCAAATTGGCTCTATGACCCGGCTACGTTGTCGTCGATGATGATTGTTCATAACGACGATATGTTGTCGACGGTGGCTGAGTCGTTCCCCGACGGTATCGCTCAGGCAGCATGGTACCTGCAACCGGGTGACATTACCTTCGGACCTGGGCAAATCGGCACGCTCGAGTCACGCATTCGATCATTAGCCCAAGAGATGGAGAAAATCCCCGCCAAATTGGAGCGGAGCCCTCTGGCAAGCTTTGGTGCAGTGAACAAAACCATCACGGAGTTGACCATCCGTACCGGAATCATCTCTGCACCAATTGCGTTGTTGGCATTCTTTTTTGTGGTGCAATTAGCAACGATTACCTACGAACGCCGCCGTGACGAATATGCATTGCTCCGCAGTCGCGGTATGACATTGGTGCGCCTGTTGTTTGTGGGTGGCGTTGAATGGCTGGTCTACATTGCGCTCGCGACAATCCCGGCAATCCCACTGGGATTAATGTCGGCAGGAATAATGCTCCGGACACAATCGTTCCTCCAAATCGGCGGCCCTGCGTATGCGATGCCAGGATTGCCAGCCCAAGCCTGGGGAGTCGTCGCAGTGGTATGGCTGGTCGTGTTGGCTATCGGGCTGCGGCCACTTGCGAATGCGAGTCGGCGGACACTCAGTGATAGTGGAAAGAGTCGTCGGCGCGATGCACTCTCGGGAGTTGTGCGGATTTTGTTTGAAGTCCTCGTCCTCACTGCAGTCGGGTATGGCTACTATCAGTTGTACGGGACACCATCCGTCGATGGTGATTTGTTCTCAAACCCGTTGACGCTGGCACTCCCTGTTTTGACGAGCCTGGCGTTGGCGTTGATTGCGAACCGGCTGTTACCACTCCTCTTCGGGGTAGCGCAGCATCTCGCCCGGCGAACAGATTCTTTGGTGAGCATTCTTGCCTTGCAAACGATTGCGCGCAGGCCCGAACGGCTACAAACGACCGTATTGCTCCTGACGCTCACGCTCGGCGTCGGCGGCTACGTTGCATCCATGGCAGCAACGGTCGATCAAGCGACGACGAACGGTATTGGCTACCGCACCGGTGCAGACACCATTCTCATCGAAACCGCAACCACCAATCGGCCACAAAACGGTGAAGCAGCGAGCGGCGATGTCTATTTGCTTACCCCCCTCGGTGCACATAGTGGCTTACCCGGCATCCGCACCTACACCGGCGTCGGCACATATGCGGCGCGGGTGTCGCTCGGCAGCAAGCAAATCGACGCAAATCTCCTCGCCGTGGATCGTGTCAGTTTTGCGTCGGTGGTACCGCATTTTTCCGATGCATGGTTCGGTGCCGGCAATTCGCTCGGTGACCTGATGAATCAGCTCGCTCGTGCACGCGACGGTGCAATCTTGAGTGCGACGATGGCTGGCAACACCGCCATCGGCGACAACATTGCGGTGACCATCGATATCGACGGCACCCAAGTGTCTACCAAAGTACGTGTCGTTGGCATCGTGCAAGGATGGCCAGGACAATACGACAGCGAAAAACCGTTCCTCGTCACAAACCAGAGCTTTATTGCCGAAGAAATGGGTTTTGAACCGCCGACAAATGTGTGGCTGACCCGTGATGTCACCGTTGCGGTCGGCGAACTAGTTGCCGCGACGCGTGCGGTCGGAATCCCGCTCTTGGATGTCGTGGACCGACAGGAGCTGCTGCAATACGAATTCGAACGGCCTGAGCGACAGGGCCTCTTTGGGATGCTCAGTGTGGGATTTGTGGCGGCAAGTGGTTTGAGTGTCATGGCGATATTTGTGGCCGCGCTCACGGTGCTCCGCCAACGCAGCATCGAACTCGGCATGCTCCAGGCACTCGGGATGGCTGCTCCCGATGCACGACGGGCTGTTTTCCTCGAACAGGGTCTCATGGCTGGTCTGGGGATTGCATGCGGTATGGTGGCAGCTATCTTTACGACTCGATCGATTTTGCCGTATCTCCAGGCCGGCGTCGCGCCCCATCCCAACACACCACCCACGAGTGTCTTGACCGCGTGGGGAACGCTCGCAGTCATGTTGGTGGTATACGTCGTGGCGATGATTGGTACCGCAGTCGTTGCCTACCGAGCAATCCAACGGCTTCGTATCGCAGATGCAGTGAAGTTGGGGGACGAGAACTAGTCTTTGAACGAGAGCCCCCCGCTTTGTCCGAAGCGGGGGGCTTTGTGTATGTAAATTTCCGACGTTCGGATTACGGTCGAACAGGACATTTGTGCGTGCATAACGAGACGACCAAATGGGTGAGTAGCAACCTCCTACAGGACATGAATCAGATTATGGGCGGTCGCGTGTGCCGCGGAAGCAGAGATTACTCCACTCACACCACCACGGAGTTGGAGTCGGCGGAACGGTGGGCAGAGGGGTAGACGTCGGCTTGGGTGTCTGCGTATGTGTTGCCGTCGCTGGTATGGCCGTCGCTGTGGCAGGCATCGTATTCGTCACGGTGATTAGTGGATCAGGAGTATCGGTCGGGCCTGCTGGGGTTGGTGATTCGGTAGCAGACGGAACCGGTGTCGCCGTCAGCGTTGCGGTCGGGAACGGGGTCATGGTACTGGTGGCGCGTGGAGTATCGGTCACAGGGATAGGCGTGATGGTTGCAACCGCCGTCTGTGTATACACAACGGGTCGCGTCGGTCGACGCGGAGTCGGTTCTAGGGTATCGACAGGCGTCTCGGTCGGGAGCACCAGCGGAGTATCGGTCACGACGACAACCTCAGGTGACAGGACGAGTGTGGCTGTCGAAGGACTTGAGAGAGGTGTTGGCGTCAGTGAGGGCGCTCTGGTTGGTGGGACCGTAGCGACCACAGATGGAGCTACCGGCTGCACGGTATTGGACGCAGGAGCATCTTCATCAGGGGCAGGAGCGGCAGGGCGGGCAGACACAGCATCGAGGGCCGCGGCCAATTGCGTATCTGTTGCTGGGCGCTCTGTCTGGTCTTCGGTGAGGGTCCCAGCATTGTCGCGTCGACTGGTGGTTAGGCGAATCGGAGCAGGATTGGTGCCATAGACCGACACCGCGTTGGTTGTTTGGTCCGCTTGGAGTGCGAGTTTGCCCCCAGGCAAGAGGGGTACATCTGCGGCAAAAATGGTCACATGCTGTGTCGCACCGGTGTAGCCAACGATAATGTCTGGCTGCGTAGCGGTCGCACTCGCAACGACCACTTGCCCGACGACGCTATCGAGGATGACTGCACTTTCGCTGGTCGGATCAACGTCGAGGTTTTGAACGGATGTCACGACACCTTGACCAAAGGCAGACACATTCAGTGGCATATCGCGCAGACCGGTGATACTCACGGTCCCTTGGACATCAGGCGGTATTGCGATCGTAGGCATGCCTAAGGGAGACCATGGTGTTTCGGCGCCTCGCAAAAAAGAAACCGTGGCACCCGGGATTTCGTTGGTCACGACACCAAGCACAACACCCACACGCCGCTTGAGTGCGTCGATGAAGTAAATCGACACCGGAACGGGCGAAATCTGCGGAGAAGCAGCACTGCTCGAGAAGAAAAATGTCGTAAAATCTTCGACCGATTCAACTGTCGGGTTACTCGGGCAGAAGTGGCATATTTGTTGTTCGAGGCGTGGTGCAGCAGCCGTCAACTCGAGATTTTTCGAGGTCGCATCGCCGGTGTAGGTCACGATGGTGCCGTCGACATTGGGTGCTGTGTACGACCAACTATTGGCAGCGATGTCGACCATGATCTCCCGTACTTCGCCCGGGATGTTGTTGTCGTACAGTTCTATCACCGCACGCGACCGGTCTGTGTAATGCATCCCAATGGGAGTGACGGTATGCCCACGGGAAAAGTCGCGTTCGTACATACCCACGGTGAAGAGGACGTCTATTGGTGCTTCGGCGTCGAGGGTATCGGCGAGTTTCTTGAGCAATGATTTGGCATCGACGATTGTACGGTGCGCACGGGTTGGGTACGTCGCTTGTGTCGCCCACCAGTACGCTATTTCGCGTTGGAGCGTTGGATTATCGACCAACGTCAATTCGGCCGTTTGTAGTGAACCAAAGCTATCGGGTGATAAGATCCCGTAATAAAAGTATTGGCTGAGTACTGCCATGCCTTCGCAATGGCCGGTCTGCATAGCTCGGTTGATTTCTTGCATCCAGACCTGCGCTGAAGGGATCAGCGTACAAGGCGCTGCTTGCTTGCCTATACAAACATCTGTACCAAACAGACGCAACACATCGGCGGGGAGCATATTGATGACACGCTCATCGAATCCATAATTACGAAACGTAAAGCCGTCGTACACAGGATCGAATCCATTCGTTTTTGCAGGCAGAGGTAGCACCGTTGCTGTTGCCGAAGCGACAATCGGTGTTGTGCGGGCAGTCGTCATCGGCGTGGTGCCGCAACTCGCCAATACAAAGCAGATCAGGATGATGCGATAATAGAACCCCAGAGGCATAATCACCATTTTCGTCAAAATTGAACAGACGTTATTGGCATCGAATATATACATGCCTACGGTATTTTACCACGTCACCTTCCAGAGAATCGAGGCGTTATGCAATCCGATTGGTTCGCAGACTTGTATGCAGATACCCCGGGTTTACTTGATGTGATTGCCCAACAAAAAGGCCCGAGCGGCGAGCTGCCGTTGACCGATGACCTGCTCCGCAATAGTCCGAGCGGTGACTTGTTCGGGTGGACGCAAAATGTCGGCATGGGCTGGGATCCTGCCGAGCTCACGCAACCGCAGGTCCTCATTTTGAGCACGCAAGGCGGTATCCGCGAAAACGATGGAACGGCGGTCGCACTCGGCTACCATACCGGACATTGGGAGGTGGGTTTGCAAATGCGTGCAGCCGCCGAAACACTGCGTTCACTCCATTCGATGCCGTTTGCGGGCTATGTCACTGACCCCTGTGATGGCCGTACTCAAGGCACCGAAGGGATGTTCGACAGCCTGCCGTATCGCAATGACGCGGCTATTGTTTTTCGTCGTTTAATACGATCGCTCCCCACACGCAAAGCGGTAATCGGCGTCGCTACCTGCGACAAAGGCTTACCGGCGATGTTGCTTGCCCTAGCAGGGACACCGAATTTGCCCACCATTTTGGTGCCAGGCGGTGTCACACTCCCGCCGACGGACGGCGAAGATGCCGGCAAAGTGCAGACCATCGGCGCGCGCTACGCGCAAGGGGAACTGACACTGAGTGAGGCTGCAGCATTAGGATGCAGGGCATGTGGGTCACCGGGTGGTGGCTGCCAGTTTTTGGGGACAGCTGCCACGAGCCAAGTCGTCGCAGAGGCACTCGGGCTCGCACTACCACATTCTGCGCTCGCACCGTCTGGGCAACCAATCTGGCTCGAACTCGCCCGCGCATCGGCCAAGGCAGTGCTGCGCCTACAGCGTGAAAAGCGCACCACCCGTGACATTCTCACCGATGGAGCGATACACAATGCGATGGTCGTCCACGCAGCATTTGGCGGTTCGACCAACTTGCTGTTGCACATCCCCGCTATTGCACATGCTGCTGGGTTGCGGCACCCGACAGTCGATGATTGGGAGGCAATCAATCGCCGTGTACCACGACTCGTCGATGTGCTCCCTAACGGACCGCGCAATTATGTGACCGTGCAGGCATTTATGGCTGGCGGCGTACCCGAGGTGATGCTCCACTTGCGGGCGATGGGATTGCTCGATACCAGCGTGCTGACGGTGAGTGGTGAAACGCTCGACACCGTCCTCGATTGGTGGGAGCAGTCAGAGCGGCGGCACACCATTCGCGCACTGTTGCGCGAACGCGATGGTGTCGACCCCGATACCGTCATCCACTCCCCAGAGCGCGCACGGCAGGCAGGTCTGACGTCGACCGTGACCTTCCCTCGCGGGAACATTGCACCCGAAGGATCCGTTATCAAAAGTACCGCCATCGATCCACAGGTGGTCGATGCAGACGGCGTGTATCGCAAAATCGGTCCAGCAAAAGTCTTTTTGCGTGAGCGAGACGCGGTTCGTGCCATCAAGGGACAAAGCGAGCGAAGCGTCGTAGCAGGCGATATCATCGTCCTCATCTGTGGTGGACCGATGGGTACCGGCATGGAAGAAACATACCAAGTCACATCTGCCCTCAAGCACTTACGCTGGGGTCGTGATGTAGCGGTTATCACCGATGCGCGCTTTTCGGGGGTCAGTACCGGTGCCTGTATCGGTCATGTCGGACCAGAGGCGTTGGCAGGTGGGCCAATCGGCAAAATCATCGATGGTGATGTCATCGAGATTATCATTGACCGGCAGACGCTCGTGGGAAGCGTCAACCTGATAGGCCACGGTCAAGATGTCCGGGATGCGGACTATGGCACAACACTGTTGGACGCAAGAGCCAGTCGTGATGATTTGAGCGCTCACCCGCTCCTGCCGGCAGACACCCGACTCTGGGCGGCACTCCAACATGCAAGCGGGGGAACATGGGCCGGGTGTGTCTATGATGTCGATGCGATTATCGCCAAACTCAACGGTACCGTTTGACACAAAAAAACCCCGCCTCGCATGGTGTGCGAGGCGGGGGGCGTTTATATGTCGAATGGCTCGACTTTCATGGTGCCGATCGTCAGCTGCGCGATATCGGGTTTGCGTGCATTGCGATTGAACTGGATGAGGATTTCACGATTCGAACTGAGCGAGAGTGCAGAAGACTCGTCGAACAAATCTATTTCGACCCGGTACAGCCCACCGCGGAGATTCAGCACCGGCAACGTCACTTTGAGTTGATGCAACCCAGCGGCGAATGTGAGCGCTGGCTGACCCATGTAATTGTTTTCGACGACACTTTGCTCATCGGCGACCGACGTTAACCGAATACGCGGGCGCAGTTCGACGAATTCGACCAGTGTTTCAAAACGGACCATCACCTCGTAGCTGGTATTGGGTTCCCACTCGAGGAAATCCGAGATTGACTTGGCACCCAAAATGCGCACCAACGGTCCTTCAGCGCTCGCCGCTGCCTGCGGCGCAATCGATTCAGCGACATTGGTGAGCCGCTGCTGTTGTGCTTCTTGTGCTTTGGCATCGGACCGGCTTTTTTCGACAATCAGAAACTTCGTGTATGCATCCTGGACATCAATCACCGGACCATCACGTTCGATGCGACCGTTTTCGAGCCAAATGCCGCGCTCCGCAATTCGACGCACTTGGTGTGCGCTGTGTGCCACCATGAGAAAGGTCGAACCATCTCGGACGATTTCTTGTATGCGTTCTTCGCATTTCTTTTGAAAGATGAAATCACCGACCGATAGACCTTCATCCGCAATCAACATATCGGGACGCATCGCAAATGCACATGCAAACCCGAGCCGCTGATACATCCCGGACGAGTAGAGTTTGACCGGTTGGTCGATGTACCCGCCAATGTCAGCAAACGCACAGATTTCGTCATAGACGACGTTCACTTGTGCGCGGTCTTTGCCCATCAATGCGCCATAGAAAAAGATATTATCGGAGCCAGTGAGCTCGGGATGAAAACCGACACCAAGCTCGAGGAGCGACGTGATAGAGCCACGCACCGCAAACGTGCCGCTGTCGGGCTTGAGAATCCTGCTGATGATTTTGAGCAACGTGCTTTTGCCCGCACCGTTGCGACCGATGAGTGCAACGCGTTCGCCTCGGTTGATTTCAAACGAGATATCCGACAGCACGACTTTGCGCGTCACACCAACCGTTGGCTCGCCACGCAGTCGACTGCCCAAGTTGCGCCAGAGCGATGCACCTTCTTGGCGCATTTCAAACGATTTCGTTATGTTATGTAATTCAATGACCGGTTCCACGTTTTTTACATCCTCTCGATGATGACCGTCTGCATGCGGTTAAAGACCCAATAGCCGACGATAAACACCACCACCGCGGTCACGAGACTGCGCAACAGCGAATCAGATGCGGGGATGTTGGGGGTCGGCATTGATCCGACCGCAACAATCTGCCCATAAAAGATCTCGCGATAGTATTCGATAAATGACGCCATCGGATTAATCCAACGGAAGTAACGGGCGTACTCATACGGAATGTTCGACATCGAGTACATCACAGGGGTCAAAAAGAACCACAAGTGCAACACAATGCCGGTCACATGAATCGTATCGAGGGTGACGACACTCATCCCTGCCAAAAACAGCGACAATCCGAGGATGAAGACGGTGTGTAACAGCAAAATCACAGGGAAGTAGAGACTCGACCATGGGAGCGGGAAGGCGAGTTCGCCCGTTGTCACATATTGATAGACAAACATAAACAGGAACAGCATCGGTAAGGTCAATAAGTAGTTCACGAGACTCGACAACACCGATGCCAGTGGGAGTACTTCACGTGGGAAGTATGCTTTACGCACGAGCGTGTAGTTCTCCCAGAGGCAACGAACCGCATGGCTGACCGAGTCGGTGGTATAGCTCCACGGGAGCAGAGCCACCGCCAAAAACACGGGGAACATCGGTGTCGCACTGCTATTGAAGATGTAGCCGTAGACAACCCAATAGACACACAGCTGCATAATTGGTGCGACTTGGCTCCAGGCGAATCCAACCACCCGGCCGCGATAGCGCATTTGTAACGAACGACGAACGAGCAAACTAATCAGAATGCGGAATTCCCAGATTTCTTTGACGCGGGCGACGATACCGATACTGCGGTCTATGCGCAAAAACACCGCAGCAAATGCCGCTCCACCGAACAATGCCAAGAGAAACAGCACCCAAACCGATTGCGTCGGAACGGGTTGCGCCGTCAAGGCCGTGGTTACCCGCGCAAAACCGCCTGGTACGGTCGGGTTAAACACGGTGTCGGGGAAATCCGTTTGGGCAGTCGTGATAAAGGAATCTATATGTGCAACACGTTGCTTGAGCCCATCGATTACGCTCGTTATCGTGGTTGTGCCGATCTCTGCGAGCAGATTCTGCCGTGTGAATTCCATTTCGCGCAGAATGTCGCTCCGATTCGACGCAGTAAGCGACCCGAAAGGGGTGAAAGTACTCACGACTTCGATGGGTTTGCCGAACGAAAAGACACGATCCTGAACCATTGAACGCAGGATTCGCTCGTACTCCGTCCGGGCAGCTTCCCCTTTCAGTGAACGGACCGTCTCCCAACCGAGGAGGTTACGCAGGATTTCGCGGCCACCAGCGGCCTGTGTAATCCGGATAAACATATCTGCGTAGGTGTTTGCGGCAGAGGTGACCTCGTCGGGACGAATCCCGGTCACGGTGATTGTGAGTACTTGTTGTTCCCAGCTGAGGGTGGGGTTGAGCTCGACGGTCCCGAGCGTCGGATAATCGCGGAGCAACGCAGAGCGAGTCTGGTACAGAATATTGTCCATGTCTGCATCAGGGAGTCCGTTTGGTGCAAACAAT
>CAIPUQ010000078.1 GCA_903868295.1 uncultured Roseiflexaceae bacterium | reverse complement strand
GTCATCGAAATCTGATCAGCTCCTAATCGACCGAGGAGCACGTCATAGGGTCGTCGATTCTCGGGGTGCAATTCCAACGTGTTGCGTTCAAACCGCTGAACGGTGTACTGGGTGCCATCGATGTACATGCGTTCGGGATTGCGAATGGGGAATCCAAAAATAGGCAATCCGCCGTTTTGTTCCCAAAACTCGCGCAGACGCCCTTCTACACAATACCCTGTCTCGGGGAAGCACAACGGACCTGCTGCCGCCGCAGCACGGGGCGCCATAGTGCACAACACCGTCAGCATACACATGGCCAATAGCATTCGGATACGCATTGATCCCTCCTTGTCACGCGAATCGGCTGGGTTCCCCTACTGAGCACTCACAACGTGCACGGGTCACACGCCACTGTTGATATGGACAACGCCTTATTGGTGGACATTATTGTCAAAGATGAGCCGAACGGGACGTTCGGTGCTGTTATAGACAAACAGCATGCTGGCAGGTGATGTGTCTTTTGGGATTTCGAAGACGATGTCCCCGCCACCCTGTTGTCCTGCACCGATATATCCGACACCCACGGCATCGGTCAGGGCATAGGTGGCAACGTCATAGGTGTATTGGCGCCCTTCGACATCGACCAAGGTGAAGCGCCAGGGATTGAGGTAGATCGAGTCTCCGCCGTAGCCGCGATTGTTACGCACATTGATAGACATACGCACGAGCTTTTTGCCGGTCGAAGCGGCGTAGTAATAAATCTCTCGATGGTAGCGGATGCCGCCTGCTGCAAATGTAAACCCGTTGCCGTCTGTCGCCCAATAGCCCATCGGCATGTCGCGCAGTCGGGTCACCAATTGCTCGGGGGTGACTGCAAACGACACCGCCGTTGGTGCGGGGACCGCCGTTGCTGCCGGCGAGGCTGGTGAGACGGGTACTGCGGTCGGAGCAGGTTTGGTGCGGAACGCGTACTCTTCGTTCCCCAAAAGCCCGAGGAGCACATGGTACGGTGGCGTGTTTTCGGGGTGGAGCTCGAAGCGCGCCCGTTCAAACCACTGCACCTGATATTTGGTTCCATCTGCCTGGGTCTCGAGTTGCAAGCCGGAGAGGGGCAACCCAAACAGTGCGAGACTTTCGGCCTCGCTGATGGACTTTTTCGTGTCGAGTTGGATACCATTCGAGCGCCATGCGGTCAGGATATCGCCGCACACTGCATGCCCCGTCTCGGCAAAAACGCGACATCCACCGGTATCGGCGCCCTTGGCGAACCCATACCAATCGCGCCCCTGTTGTGCCAAGCGGTCGGCACCGAGGCGCCCCAACAGCACATCGTATGGTCGGGCGTTGTCGGGGTGGAGTTCAATGCGATTGCGTTGGAAGCGTTGTACTGTGCGTATTTGGCCATCGATGGTGATTTGTTCTTGGGCACCAATGGGGAATCCGAACACCGCCAAGCCGCCGTTTTGCGCCCAAAATTCTGCAATGCGTCCGTCGATGCACTGGTTCGTTTCGACAAAGCACCGGGCTGCTGCGTGCGCCCGTGGATGGGAGGTCAGCAACACACAGACGACGAATACCAAAAACCCGACAAATCTCCCAATGCGCATCAGGTGCTCCAAATTTCATTATTACGTATTTGCGTAAATATACCACGGAACACGCGATTGCTATAAAAAAACATCCCCCGCCAGGATGGCGGGGGATGTACCTGAGCGAATAATCGATTAGCGGAAGGGTTGGGCGTCGAACGTCAACTCGACCGTGGGTTTGGTTGGGTCGTATCGGTAGAGGATCTTGGCGGGGAACGTGCTGGTTGGGATTTCGAACACGACTTCGCCGCTGATGGTGCGACCAGGATACGCGTTGGATGGAATCAGTCCCTTGGGGAGTGCCTTGGTGGGCACCTGTGCTACGGAGTAGATGCGCCCGTCGGCATCGACCAATGTCAGCCGATAGTGGTCTATGTAGACCGTATCGTTGATGTTGCTCCGGCGATTGTTGATAGACACCGAACAACGCAGGTATCGTTTGCCCGTCCCAGGGGTGTTCTCGTAGAGGACTTTGTAATAATTGAACCCACCCACGGCAAAGGTGATCTGCTCGAACTCGGTTGTCCAGTACCCGGCTGGCATGGCAGTGACACGCTTTTTGTATTCTTCGCGGCTGTATACGGTGGGTGTGGGTGTGACGACGATTGCCGCTGCTGCGACCGTGGTTGGAGTCGGCACTGCGCTGTATTCGCTGCCGAGCAGGCCGAGCAACACCCGGTAGGGGGCCGGATTATCGGGGTGGAGCTCGAAGCGGGCGCGCTCGAACCACTGTACTTGGTATGACTTGCCGTCAGACAATGTCTCGGTGATGACCCCAGACAATGGGAGCCCGAACAATGCCAGGCTTTCGATGTCTGAAACGGCCGCCTTGGCATCGATGCGCAGTCCATTTGCACGCCAGGCAGTCAAGAAGTCCCCACAGACGGTATGACCAGTTTGGTTGAATGTCTGGCAGCCAGCGCCGGCTGGCGTTTGTGGGAACGCATACCAGTCTCGCCCTTGCTGGGCCAGGCGCAATGCACCCATCCGCCCCAACAAGACATCGTAGGGTGCTTTTTGGGTGGGGTGAAGCTCGAGACGCGTGCGTTCAAACCGTTGGCTCATGATGGCGATCCCATCAACGGTGATTGTCTCGGGGGCGGCGATGGGCAACCCAAACACTGCCAGCCCACCGTTTTGCTCCCAGAATTCAGCAATGCGGCCTTCGATGCACTGTTGCGTCTCGACAAAGCAGCGTTGTGCTGCTGCCACACGCTCTGCGGGTTGGGTGCGGACCGTGACAGCCACTGCACAGACCGCCAAGATGATGAACAACGTACGTCGCATATGAAAACTTTCGACGAAAAACTGTATTACTAAGTATACTAGTATTTTGTAAAAATGCGACAGCTATGGTACGTATCTTGCGCCGAGTTGCATCAGTCGTTCGACGGTCGCAATGGTGCGACTGGTGACCGTTGTTTTGTCGGTTGCAGTGCCGAGCACCTACCTGCTGAAAGGCGAGGCTGCCGGCGTTCCGCAAAGTTGTGCCGACGTGGTCCATGGCGAAAATAGAGCTCTGTGATGCGGTAATCATAGTATATCGTGCCAAATCACACCAGTGCCATCGGCATGCCCACGCACATAGGTGCGTGGGCACGTAGGGCAATGGGTCGCACATGCTATCCAACGATGAAGAGGTTTGCTCCCAATGCCGAAAACAGCGCCACCAACGTCCCGACATGCAGCGCCGCAATCACGAGATTACTGATCACAATGGGGTTGGTAATGCTCCCGACCGTGACTGGCGTGGTGATTTTGTAGATGACCTGCATCAGTAATAACGCCGCCACAAAAGCCGGGATGGGCATCACAATCAGCACGCACGACAGAACAAGGATGGTGCCATACATCGACAGCAGTATCCCCCGTGCCGCAGTGAACGTACCCCACGCATGGTCAACCAGCGGAGATTTGATGATCATCAAGATGACGATGGGAATCAGTACGACGATGTTCACCGCGAGCGAGATGGTAATAAGTGTGTGCATGATTGGGTTCCCTCTCCAGAATGAAACGCAAACAAGTATAGACTGACTGATTTACAGGCTATCGCATTATCACAACTTGATTTCACCATGTGTTATGCAGTGTGAAAGCTCTTTATATATATTGTATGCGTGCGCTTGTAGATGTCTACGTGGATATTCTTACAGTGCCAAATGTTTTCATTTTTTCTACACAGGCAAAAACCAGACTTCGTCGCCTTTGTTGAATCAAGTCTCTTGTGTCATCTATTCTTGTGCGAAACATGCTGGTCCGTTTTCGCCATGTGAGATGAAATGTCACAACGAAGCCTGAGCAAATGGAACGACGGGACAACAGTTGTATGTCTGCGGCGCGCAACAAGAAACGGGTCGAATGCAGATGAAAAAGGGCGAGGTACACCTCGCCCGTCTTCTGCCCGGTTGTGTGGATCGGTCATAAAGATGTATCGGTCGTTGACGGTAATTCTGCTGCGGAATCTATCGATGGGTAGATTCATGGAGATAAATTATTGCGTGTCATAGCAGAGGGGCGC
This sequence comes from uncultured Roseiflexaceae bacterium, assembly GCA_903868295.1. Lineage (GTDB taxonomy): Bacteria > Chloroflexota > Chloroflexia > Chloroflexales > Roseiflexaceae > UBA965. The sequence goes on along the minus strand of CAIPUQ010000078.1, from coordinate 1,120 downwards.
AGTGTCCCACGACCCTCTGCTGTCCGACGTCAATAGTGTGAAATCAAGGGCGCACAACCCATTTGAGATAGCGACCGGGACCATATTGGTCATATTTGAACGGTGCGAAAATGAGCTCCAGCCGTCCGCTTGCAGGGACTTCAAATGCCATGCACCCAGATGTATTTCCGCCGGCGAGGATAGTCGCATTCAGATTACAATCTCGGACACGCCCCATATAGTTATAATCGATAACTCGGCCGTTGGAATCAAGCACATTGAAGCTGATGTCTGCGATATATTTCTCGTCCGGTCCAAGGTTTGTCACACTCATATCGACGATAAGAAAGGTATACCCTTTTTTGGGGGTTTCGTAATCAAGTCGACTAGCACCTTCAAATCGGAAACTATTGAGCTTCATCTGGAGGGTACGTGATTGATATGGATCGCTGCTCGTCATCGGTCCAATGGTCAGTACGTCGTAGAGCGTATCACGTGGCACAGGTGTAGCGGTGGGCATTACGACAGTCGGGGCTGGTTGGACTTCGTTCCCCAACAAACCCAGCAACACGTCATATGGGGCAGCATTCTCAGGGTGCAACTCGAAGCGGGCACGCTCGAACCACTGGACCTGATACTGCTTGCCATCTGAGAGCGTTTCGGTCATTAAACCAGATAATGGTAGGCCAAAGAGTGCCAAGCTTTCTGCTTCGGTCACACCCTTTTTGCCATCCAATTGCAGCCCGTTTGAGCGCCATGCCTTGAGCACTGCGCCACACACTGCGTGGCCCGTTTCGTTGAATGTTTTGCATCCACCAGTATCGGTCGATTTGGGAAAGCTGAACCAATCACGATTGTTCTGTTTGAGTTGCATTACGCCTAATCGACCGAGTAACACATCATACGGCCGGGCGTTCTCGGGGTGTAATTCCAACCGATTACGCTCGAAGCGTTGGACGGCATAGACGTTACCTTCGATTTTGATGTTTTCGACAGGTCCGATTGGAAATCCAAACACCACAAGACCACCGTTTTGCTCCCAAAATTCGGCGATACGCCCGTCCATGCATTGATTCGTTTCGGTGAAGCAGCGTTGGGCGGCGTAGGACGACGGAGCAGGCGACAAAATCACGAATGAAAG
>CAIPUQ010000077.1 GCA_903868295.1 uncultured Roseiflexaceae bacterium | reverse complement strand
TGGCTCAACGCCGCCTATCATGCAGCGGGTGCCGGGGCGCACGGTCATATCGACGGCCAGCGCTTCGTCGATGTGCTCGGCGTCGAAGACTACATCACCCGCGCCGGCATGCTCAATACACCCCTGCGTGAGACGACCGCTTTGGAGCTGTCAGATGTTTTGGGCGAGACAATGATGATGGGGTTACGCCTCAACATGGGCATCAGCTATGCGCACATCCTCGACCGCACCGGCTTCGACATTCGCCAGACACACGGCGACGTCATCGCAGCGAGTGTCGCCGAAGGCCTATTGGATGCCGACGATGTCGGTATGCGGCTGACCGCGCGTGGCCGCATGTACGGCAATCAAGTCTTCCAACGATTTTTGTAAGGGGCTGGTATGGATCTGCTGACGTTCCTCAACGATGCATACCCCTTCACAGTGACCCAACTCACCGACGCGCCACGTGGGCTGGTCGCCCAGACGCATTTCGCCACCCTGACCGACGGTGCGGCGGTCTTTGTGAAAGCGGTCCACGCACCGTTGTTCAAACCGCATCTGGTGCACAGCGCCGCGAGCCATGTCTATCTGTCACAGCAGTTGGGCGACCGCATCAATGCACCTGTTGCAACCCGCAGCGGCGCAGGTGTGGCCCACTGGGGCGATGCGGTCGTCGCCGTCAGCCACGTGATTGCGGCACCGCTGACCGAGCAGTACGACCTGCATGCGTTCGGACAACTCATCGGTCGACTCCACAGCGTCCCGGTCAATCTGCGCGTACCGACACGGCGCATCGCCGACTTCGCCCATCGCGGCCTGCTCGACACCCTCGGCAGGCAGGCGTTTGACGGCATTGGGATGGCCCCCGCGGTCACCGAACGGCTGGCGCCGTGGCGTGAGACGTTATGGCACTATCATGCCCGCCTGCGGCACTTCGAGCAGGCGATGCGTGCACTGCCTGCCCAGCCATTGGTCTATACCCACGGCGACGCCGGCGGCAATGTGGTGGCCAACGATGCCCACAATCTGCATCTCATCGATTGGGACTACATCGGGCTGTCCGAGCCCGAGCGTGATCTCTGGGTGTTTGAGTTTTATCCTGATTTTGTCGCCGGCTACCAGAGCATCATCCCCAGCTATCAGCCCGACGAAGTGCGTCTGCAGTATGCTGCATACCGGCAATTTTTTGACTATTTGATCTATTTTTTGGCGGAGTTACAGCGTAGTCCCATAGACGGCGAAGTCACACCCACCATCGACAATCTGCTCAGTCTGTTCACCGATTGGTGCCAGCCCCATATGCGCTAGGATGTGGCGATTGCCGGTTGCTAGGGTACAATACATGCACCGGTGAAATCATCGGCGTCTCGCAACGAAAGACAACCGATGTCATCGATCGAACTCAAACCCGGCCGCGAGCGGCCCGTACATAACCGTCATCCGTGGATCTTTTCGGGCGCGATTGCCCGCGGCCCCAGTGCCGACGCGGATGAGGTTGAAATCTATAGCCACGATGGCGAATGGCTCGCCAGAGGTCTGTGGAGCCCGCAATCACAGATCCGCGCACGCATCATGACGTGGAAGTACGATGAGCCGATCGACGGCTTGTACTTCCGCCGCCGCATCGCCAATGCACTCAGCATGCGCCTCAAACACCCCGCCTACAACGACGCCAATGCAATGCGCATCGTCCACGGCGAGTCAGATCTCATCCCCGGCCTCATCATCGACCGCTACGGCGACTATGTGTCGGTCCAATTACTGACACGCGGCATCGACGAACGGCGTGCCGACATCGTCCAGGCGATTGTCGATTTGATGCAGCCCAAAGGGATTTTTGACCGCAGCGACCCTGAGATGCGCATGCTCGAAGGGCTGTCGTCAAGCCATGGCGTCCTCTGGGGCGAAGCCCCGCCCGAGACGATGGTCATCAACCACCCCACTGGCCTGCGCGAGACACTCGACCTCGATAACGGCCAAAAAACCGGCGGCTATCTCGATCAAGCCCTCAACCGTATTGCGGTTGCAGCCTATGCGAATGGTGCCGACGTGCTCGACTGCTTCTGCTATACCGGCGGCTTTAGTGTGGCAGCCGCACTGGGCGGTGCTCGCTCGATAACGGCGGTCGACGGCAGTGCAATGGCCCTCGACGCCCTCCAAAACGACATCAAACTCAACGGTGCAGGATCTACCCCGCTCGAAATCGTCGAAGCCGACGTCTTTAAGCTCTTGCGCAAGTACCGCGACGAAGAACGCCGCTTCGACATGATTATTCTCGACCCACCCAAGTTCGCACACAGTCAAGCCCAGGTCGATCGTGCAACACACGGCTACAAAGATATCAACCTGTTGGCCATGAAGTTACTGCGACCCGGCGGGTTATTGGTGACATATTCTTGTTCTGGTCTGGTGTCGCCAGATTTGTTCCAAAAAGTCATCTTTGGCGCATCGGTCGACGCACAGCGCGATGTGCAAGTCATCGAACGCCACACCCAAGCGCCGGATCATCCCGTCTTGCTGAGCTTCCCCGAAGGGGAGTATCTCAAAGGGCTGGTGTGCCGCGTCTGGTAATGCTGCTAGTGGCGGAGTAAAAGCTATGACGGGTGAACGAACCAAACCAACGGTTGCGTTGTTCCCCTTGCCGAACGTGGTGCAGTTCCCCACTGCACCATTTACGTACCATATTTTCGAACCACGCTACCGAACGATGTTTGCTCACTGCATTGCCCAAAACATCCCCATTGCAGTGGTATTGTGCGAGCCCGCAGCGCTCCATTCTGCGCCACAGCACCTGCAGAACACCATGCAAGACAGCATTTTGGCGTTCCCTTCGACCGGTGACGAATATCCTTTACGCCTGCCACACGATGTCGGTACCCTTTTGAGCATCGATTCGCAATTCGTCGCAGACGATGGACGGGCCCTTATTCAAGGTTTTGGCGGTGCGCGCATACACATTACCGGTATCGTGCAACGCTCTCCGTATCTGATTGCAGAATGGGCAGGTCTGCCGGAGCTCCCCAGTACCGCCAACACCGCTGCCCGGCATGCGTTTTCGTTCGTCTACGAGCGCTATGTGCATGTCATGCGCAACGTCGGTGAGCTCCATCGGCAGCGCATCAATTGGTCTGACGACGACGAAACGCTGAGTTGGCAGATTGCGTACGCGTTCCAACTCGCACCTGCCATCAAGCAGATGTTGCTCATCATGAACACCAATGCACGCATGCGTACGTTGATTCGCCTCCTCCGGACCGAGTTGCGCACTATACCAAAGGGGAACGTCCCATCCGGGAACGTCCCCCCTTGGAGTTGGAACTAACTTCACATCTCAGACAATCATCTTTTTGAAGCCTTCGGCCGCAGCAAACCCTGCCATCGCGCCGACTTCTGCTGCCCGATTACGGGTACGTTCTTCCCACCCTTTGGCATTGTCCAGCTGCGTGTGGTGTTCGATCAGCGATTGGATTTTGGTGTCGAGGGTACTTGTGATGTCCTCGAAGTGGTCCAACTGCTCAGCACCCCACAGATACAGCGTCTCGGGTCGCCAGACATCGATCCCGACCTGGCGTAGGCCGGGTACAAACAGGTGATCGCGCGCCGACACGACGCCGTCGAGTACCGCAAAGCCCACCGCTCGGTGATCGGGATGCCACATGTACTGCTTCCACGGGTCGTGCGTGAACACAATGGTTGGTTTGAGCGTGCGGATGTAGATACACATCTCGAGGCGCAACGCCATGGATGCTTCGAGTTCGCCGTCGTTGTAGCGACAATGAATGACGCGATGACCGTTTCCAAACACCTCGAGCGCGTGTCGTTGCTCGACTTCACGCGTTTCGGACAGCACAAACGGGCTGAGTGTTTTGTCGTGGGTCCCCTTGTTGCCGTTGGTCACGATGATGTAGGTTATCTGCCAGCCGTCGCGTGCGAGCTTGGCAAGGGTACCACCAGCGCCAAATTCACAGTCATCGGGGTGGGCGCCTATCGCCAACGCGTGTTTGGGGGTAGTCATGCACATGCTCCTCTGTGCTATGCAAAAGCGCCGGCTCGTGGCCGGCGCTCAAGACGGTAAAGAACGTTAACGCACCATCATCGGCATGACGATGTGCACGTAGCCATCGACACCAACGGGGCGAAAGACCGCTGGGTTCTGTTCGGTCTGCGTCTCGATGGCGATTTGGTTGGTCTTCATGGCGTTCAAGGCTTCGAGCAAAAAGCGCACATTCAAGGCGATTTTGTTACCCTCGCCGTTGACCATCCCATCGACGCTACTGCTGTTGTTCCCCACTTCGGCAGCATTGGCACTGATATGAATCTGCCCCGGTGCGGTATCGCTGCCGGACTCGATGGTCAAGCGCACGATATTGTTGGAAGAGTTGGCAAACAACGCAGCAACCCGGATAGCCTTGGCGAGCTCGGCGGTCTCGACAATGGTGCGGGTCGTGTACGATTGCGGAATCACACGCTCGATGTCGGGGTATTTGCCGTCGATGACGCGCGACACGAGGTCGATGTCTTCGGTGTGGAACAACACCTGTCCGCCACCTGCCGTCATGGTCATGGCGACATCACCCTCGCTCCCGGCGATGATACGCGACAATTCGATCAACGCACGGGCAGGGATGATGACCTCGACCGGCTCAGCAACCGGTGTCGCCAACGGGATAATCCGCTGGGCCAACCGATAGCCGTCGGCCGACGCCAACGTCGCATGGTTGTCTCGCAAGCGGAGCAACACGCCGGTGAGGACCGGTCGCGAGTCATCGGTGGCGGCAGCAAATGCAATTTGATCGATTGCCTCGCGCAATACGTCGCAGGCAAAGACCGCGATGGGCTCGCCTTGGTTGAGGGCCGGCAAATCGGGGAATTCTTCGGCGCTGATGCCGTTGATA
>CAIPUQ010000076.1 GCA_903868295.1 uncultured Roseiflexaceae bacterium | reverse complement strand
GTTTTGTCGAAGGCCACCACTTTGATGGTCGCCGCTGCTTCGAGCTGCTTGCCGCCTTTGAACAACACGCCGTTGCGTGCCGAATGCGCAAGCGCAGACAACAGCGACGCAGGGATCGAAATAACCAACGCACACGGTGACATGACAACCAGCAACGTCATCGCACGGTAGATCGTATCGCCCCATGGTTCATTCGTTACCAGCCGACCGATCACAATGGCGAGCAGTGCTGTGATTGCTACGGCTTTAGCGTAATAATTGCCGATGATACGGTCGGTAAAATCTTGGCTGCGGGCTTTTTGTTCGCGGGCCTCGCGCACCACACTGACAATCCGGGCCAACGTCGATTGCGCTGCATCGGTGGTGACTTGGATGTGCAGCGCACCTTCGCCGTTGATGGTTCCTGCAAACGTCTTGGCGCCGGGCTTTTTGTCGACGGGGACAGACTCGCCCGTAATCGATGCTTCGTTGACCGACGATGTGCCACTCGTGACCAACCCGTCGGCAGGGATTTGACCACCTGGCCGGACAAACACGACATCGCCGGGCACCAGCGCCTCGACCGATATCGTGCGTATGCCGTTTGCATTGACTACCTCTGCCTCGCGCGGCGACATGGCAATCAAGGTCCGGATCGACGCGTGCGTCCGCCCCATGGCATATGTCTCGAGCGTACCCGCCATGCTAAACAAAAACATCAGCAATGCGCCTTCGGCGGGTTGTCCGACGGCAGTCGCACCGAGTGCGCCGATGAACATCAGTGCGTCGATGTTGAAGGTGAGTTTGCGGAACGAATGATAGGTCTCGATGGCACTGTCGTACCCACCAAAAATCATCGCAATGATAAAGAACGGCCACCAATAATAGACCTCGGCTACGCCGACAACAGCCTGGACCACGTATCCGAGCACCGTTGCAATCAAACAAATAACGGTGAAGCGGATCATTTGTGGCAAATTGGCGATCTCGGCTTCTTCGGGTGAAATTTCGACTTCGACAGACTCGATGACCAAGGCCATGTTGTTGTCGTCGCAGATTGTACGCACGGCGTGTCGATCGGTATCTTTGCGGCACAAGACAATCACCCCGCGGTTATCATCGCGGAACCGAGCCCCTGCCACACCATCGAGTGCGCGTATCGTCTGTAATATGTCCGTCATCGGATAGTATTCCTTCTAGTACGCGTATTATATCGTCTTTCCCAATTGTTTCGATTTTCTCTTGACCGCGTCGGTGCGTCGCTGGGTGTCGTCTGTCTTGGGCACAAAAAACTCGGTGCTCCCATGGGGAGCACCGAGTCGCGCAACGCGCAGTTATTTTTTGTCGACAGCCATCAAGGCGATTGCCTCGCTGGAGCGGTGGCACGATACCATGTGACCGCCGCCGATGTCTTTGAGTTCGGGTTCTTCTTGCTTGCAGTGCTCGGTAGCAATTGGGCACCGAGTGTGGAAGCGGCAACCCGACGGTGGATTGAGCGGGCTCGGCACGTCACCGGTGAGGATGATACGTGCGCGGGTGCGCTCGAGCGCTGGGTCTGGGATAGGTACCGCAGAGAGCAATGCTTGGGTGTATGGGTGGGTTGGTGCATGGTACAGCTGTGAACCTGCGGCGATTTCGACGATTTTGCCGAGGTACATGACCGCGACACGATCGCTGATGTGCTTGACTGCAGCCAGTCCGTGAGCAATGAACAAGTAGGTCAAGCCGAGTTGATTCTGCAAGTCTTCGAGCAGATTCAAAATTTGGGCTTGGATCGACACGTCCAATGCGGACACTGGCTCGTCGCACACAACGAATTCGGGCTCGACCGCCAATGCGCGGGCGATACCAATGCGTTGGCGCTGCCCACCCGAGAACTCATGTGGGTAGCGGTTGATGAAATAGGGATTGAGTCCGACCAGCTTGAGCAGTTCTTGGACGCGTTCGCGCACTGCTTCTTTGCCCTTGCGCAGATTGTGCACCATGATGGGTTCGGCAATGATGTCGCCGACCGTCATACGTGGGTTCAACGATGCGTATGGGTCTTGGAAGATCATCTGTACTTTGCGGCGCATCTGACGCATCTGCTCAGCCGGCAATTTGGTCAAGTCGGTGCCGTGGAAAATGACTTCACCGGTGGTGGGCTTGTAGAGCTGGATCAATGCGCGGCCGGTGGTGGACTTGCCACAGCCTGACTCGCCCACCAGACCCAATGTTTCGCCTTTGCGAATCGAGAATGTCAACCCGTCAACGGCTTTGACATCGCCTATCTTGCGGCGCAACACGATGCCCTTGGTGACTGGGAAGTACATTTTGAGGTCTTTGACTTCTATCAAAGTCTCTGAATTAGCGTGATCTGTCATGCGTTATCTCCGTGCCCTATTGAGCGTCGTTGCTTATGAGGCGACTGCGTTCGTTGGTGTTTCACTCGTGATATCGAACAAACAAGCAGCGTTGTGATCAGTACCCACACTGCGGAGGGCTGGTACTTGTGCATCACAGACACCCGCCTTGAAGTAGTCACAACGTGCACCAAAGGCACAGACCTCGCCCAACGTGATCAAGTCGGGTGGCATGCCCCGGATGGGCTCTAGTCGACGATCGTGTGCATCATCCAAACGTGGGATGGATTTGAGCAACCCAATCGTGTACGGCATACGTGGATTGTTGAAGATATCGTGGGTGGTGCCTTCTTCGACAACGCGACCGGCATACATCACCATCACGCGATCGGACATACCAGCCACCACACCCAAATCGTGGGTGATGATGATGACGGCCATACCCAAATCAGTCTGCAAGCGCTTGATGAGCTCGAGAATCTGTGCCTGGATGGTCACGTCCAACGCGGTGGTTGGTTCGTCAGCGATGAGCAACTCGGGATTACATGCCAATGCCATGGCAATCATGACGCGCTGACGCATCCCGCCCGAGAACTGGTGGGGGTATTCATCAATACGCCGTGCTGCACCTGGGATACCGACCATGTTCAGCAGTTCAATTGCCCGATCACGTGCTTCACGTGCCGAGAGTTTGAGATGCAAAATCAACGATTCGGTGATTTGTTGGCCGATGTTGAGCACCGGGTTCAACGACGTCATCGGATCTTGGAAGATCATTGCAATGCGATTGCCACGCAGCGCACGCATTTTTTCTTCGCTGATTTTGAGGATATCCTGCCCGTCGAACATGACTTCCCCACCCGAAATACGCCCGGGAGGGTTTGGAATAAGGCGCATCACGGATAGTGATGTCACACTCTTCCCCGAGCCCGACTCACCGACGATGCCAAGCGTCTCACTACGATTGACGTAGAACGAAACGTTGTTCACTGCCCTGACTACGCCGTCCTGCGTTTTGAACTGCGTCTCAAGGTTGCGGACCTCTAACAAAGGCGCCATACGCAAACTCCACGTTCATCAATCAAGGATAGAATATCCTTTAAGATTGCAGTATTGACTTTCCCGAGTCTGGAGAAACTAGTGAAGACCTGTACGAAACATTGTATGTTGTTCACTAGAATAATGCAAGAGGTGTTATGCGACTTATCGTAGTAGGTGCGGGCCTGAGCGGTCTCGCGGTCGCGCACACCCTGCAATCAATTGCCCCTCAGATTGCCGTTCACATCATCGAAAAGAGCCGTGGCCTGGGTGGCCGTGTCGCGACGCGACGGCGTGAGGGAGCCATATTCGATCATGGCGCACAGTTTTTTCGCCCTGTTGACGCCGACCAACAGCAGTTCTTTACACACACGCTCCCCCACGACGCGTTGATCGATATCGCCAAACCCGTCTATGCGTTCGATGCAACAAACCGCATCAGCATCGGGGATTCGGCACAAAACAACGAACCCAAATTCGTCTACCGCGACGGGATCAGCACGTTGGCCAAATTGCTCCGCCCAGAGTCGGTGACACTTTCATTACAAACACGCATCCAACGAATCGAAGCCTCAGCATATGGCTATGCGGTCTACAGCGATACCGGCGCGCTCGTCGCGAGCGCAGATGCACTCGTGTTCACCCCGCCTGCCCCGCAAACGATTGAATTGTTACAAGCGAGTACCATTGACGAATCCGTAAAGAATCCGTTGATGATTGGGCTCGCACCGGCCACATATCGCCCGTGTCTCAGTGTTTCGCTGCTCTACGCGGGTGTTTTTGACCCCGAGTACTACGCACTGGTCAACACCGATCGCGGCCACCCTATCTCGTGGCTGGCCGTCGAACACGCCAAGCACGCATCACGCGTACCCGCTGGGCACACACTGCTGACGGCACAATTGGCACCGCAGGCCAGCCGAGACCACTGGGACAGCCCCGAAGCGACGTTGTACGCCACCGTCGCCGGCTGGGTGCAGTCGTTGACCGGACACGCACTCGGCGCTCCACTCTGGGGTGATCGTCAGGGATGGCGCTATGCATTGCCGGATGGGCGTGCCGACGCGACCGCCATGCAAGCGTTCGAGCAGTCACATGGGCTATACTTTGCAGGGGATGCACACACCGGGCTCGGTCGCATCCAATTGGCACTGACCAACGGCGCCGCGGTTGCAACCCGTATCGCCACCCACGCAGGAGCGCGCATATGACCAGTACTACCCTCCGTCCCGTTCTGATTGGCGTCGCTACGGTGATTGCCATCGCATTGCTCGCACTCCTCATCATGACGCCGACGGATTCGCTGGTGACACCCACGAGCAACGGGATTGGCTTACTCATTCCGGTGACGTTTTTGGCCGGCTTGTTTAGCTTCCTCTCGCCGTGTACGTTGCCCATCCTGCCCGCTTATTTTGCCTTTACGTTCCAAACAAAACGTGAACGCGTGACAATCATGTCGATTGCCTTTTTTCTGGGATTGGCAACAACAATCGTCGTTTTGGGCGCGAGCGCCCCAGCGCTGAGTCGGTTTTTGTTCGGCTACCTTTCCTTGCTCACGTCGTTAGGCGGCGTGTTGATTATTGTTTTTGGGGTGATGAGCTTTTTTGGGATTGGCTTCAGCGGCATGCAGTTGCTCGAACGCCCGGT
>CAIPUQ010000075.1 GCA_903868295.1 uncultured Roseiflexaceae bacterium | reverse complement strand
GTGTGTCGCCGAGATATGTCGGCAAAAAATGCCTGCCGATCCAGTGACGGATATCGGGATCATGGATGGGGAACAACGTTTCGACGCGGCGGTCCAGATTGCGCTCCATCAAATCGGCGCTGCCCACGTAGATTTGGGTGTCGCCCAGATTGTTGAACCAGTAGACACGACTATGCTCGAGGAAGCGTCCGACAATGCTCCGCACGCGGATGTTTGCACTCATGCCGGGGACGCCCGGTATCACACAACACATCCCGCGGATAATCAAATCGATGCTCACCCCGGCATTCGACGCACGATACAAGTGCTCGGTCAGTGCCGGATCAACGAACGAGTTCGCTTTAAAGATGATTTGTGCCGGTTGCCCCGCCTGTGCGTGTGCTATTTCGCGGTCAATCAGCGCCACCAAACGTTGTCGCATGTTGACCGGCGCCACCAACAGTGCCTGGAACTCGCTGTGTTTGGCGTAGCCCGTCAGGAAGTTAAACACATTTGCGACATCTGCAGTAATCGCCGCATCGCTGGTCATCAGTCCAAAATCGGTATAGACACGAGCCGTGCCGGCGTTGTAGTTGCCGGTCCCGACATGCACGTAGCGCCGCAATACCGTGTCTTCACGGCGGATGACCAGCGCCATTTTGGCATGCGTCTTGAGATTGGGCACCCCATAGACCACGTGGACCCCGGCACGCTCGAGGGCCCGCGCCCAGGTGATGTTGTTTTCTTCGTCGAAGCGGGCTTTGAGCTCGACCAACACGGTTACCTGCTTATCGAGATCACGCGCCCGCATCAATGCATGCACGATGGGTGAGTTACTGCCTACGCGGTACAGCGTCTGCTTGATTGCCAGTACATCCGGGTCGCTGGCGGCGCTTTCGATGAAGTCAATGACTGGTTGGAACGCATCATACGGGTGATGCAATAGCACATCGCGTTGCCGCAGCGTGCTCCAGAGTTGGCCAGGGACTTGCATATCGCGTAGCGGCGCTGGGATGCGCCCTGCCAACGGGACGTCTTTGAGTTCGGGACGATCGATTTTGAGCAGCGCCATCAACGCAGACAACCCCAATTGGCCGCGGATTTCGTACAAATCGTCGCTGTCGAGATCGAGATTGTTCAGCAACAAACTCCGCAGCGACACAGGCATATTGTGTTGGACCGCGATACGAACGACCGTTCCAAAGCGGCGCTGGCGGATGTTTTCTTCGATGGTGGCCAACAAATCGTCGGCTTCGTCTTCTTCGATTTCGAAGTCTGCGTTGCGTGTAATCCGGAACGCGTGCACCGCCAGGACATTTTCGGCGGGGAACAGGTTATGCAAATTAGCAGCAATCAGCTGCTCGATCCAAACCCAACCGACGCATTGTTCACGGGTCAGCCCTGCGGGGATTTGTGCATCGTCGAGCGTTACCGGTATCAACCGTGGCAAGACACCCGGGACCTTGACACGCACAAACCGTTCGTCGCCTTCACTGCCGATGACAACCGCGAGGTTCAGACTCAGGTTCGAAATAAGTGGGAACGGGTGACTGGCGTCGAATGCCAACGGCGTCAACACGGGTTGGATCTGATTGGTGTAATAGGTATCGACACTGGCCCGCTGGCTGCCTGAGAGCTCGAGATAATCCAACACCCAGATGCCCTGCGCACGGAGAGCGGGATTGACGTCGCTCAACCAGCATTCGCGTTGCACCGCCAATTGTGACTGCACCGCGGTGCGGATGGCCCGCAACTGTTCGCTCGGCGTCAATCCATCGGGTGATGTCGTTTGGACCCCGACCCGCCGCTGTTCGCGCAGACCGGCCACGCGAATCATGAAGAATTCGTCCATGTTGGTGCTACAAATCGCCAAAAACTTGGCCCGTTCGAGCAGGGGGTTTTGGGGGTCGAGTGCTTCACCGAGCACACGCTCATTGAATTCGATCCAACTCTGTTCGCGATTGAACAGCCGGGCAGTTGGCATCCCGCGGTGGGAAGCAGAGCGGCGTGTGCGAGTCATGGCGGTTCCTCACGATCGTTGGTGATGACGCTATAATACCGCACCTGAACGATGTTTTTATTAAGACGGTGTAAAACATTGTTCGTCAATAGAAAACGGCCCGTGGCAGCGCCACGGGCCGTGTGTGTCAGATCCCAACGATTACAAACTGATTTCGCGCTTTTCGCTCGCAGATTTGTACGTCGCCTCGAGCAAGCGCAGAATCGCCAACCCATCGTCGCCGCTGGCAACGACCGCTCCGGTGCCCCGGATGGCATCGATATAGCGCTTGTAGATAACATTACCCGCGCCATCGGCGATGTGTGGCAGGGTTGGGATCGTCTCGATGGGGCTCCCGTTGTCGTCGCTATAGAAGCGCAACGGTTTGTCGTTGCCATACAAGGTTGGGTAGAAGTCGAACCCACCTTGGTCGCCAATCAGTTGGATGCGCTCTTCGTTCTGCGCATAGACCGCCCAGGTGACCTCGATGGTAACCAACCCGCCATCTGCCAGCCGCAGATGCAACGATGCCAAATCATCGACATCAAACGTGCCGTCCATGACCCGGTCTGATCCCCAGCCACCCAGGCCGCGCCGTTGTGGGCCATGGACCGCCTGGACCTCGCCGCGGATAGCACTTACCTTCGGGTTGCCCAGCGCATACAGCACCATGTCGAGCATGTGGACGCCGATGTCGAGCAGGGCGCCGCCACCCGAGAGTTCTTTGCGGGTGAACCAGCTACCAAAGCCGGGGATACCTGCACGGCGAATCATGCGCCCCTGCGCATAGCTGATTTTGCCGATTTTGCCTTCGGCGACCTTGGCCTTCATATATTGGACCTCGGCGCGCGGGCGGTTGCTCATATTGATGGCCAAGACGCGGCCTTCTTTGTGCGCCGTGGCGACCATTTCTTCACCTTGGGCAACGGTCATCGCCAGCGGCTTTTCGCACAATACGTGCTTGCCTGCTTTGAGTGCGGCAATCGTTACTTCGGCGTGGAGCGCATTGGGGAGCGCGACGGTCACGGCATCGATGTTGGGGTCTGCAATAATGTCGCGCCAATTGGTATAGACGGTGCTGATGCCGTTGCTGGCTGCCAGTGCATTGGCACGCTCTTGGTTGGTGTCACACACGGCCACGACGCTCCCGTGGGGGTGCTTTTTGATGCCGGGGATATGCCCATGCATAGCGATTGCGCCTGCGCCGATAATCCCAACGCGGGTGGATGTACTCATCTCAGCCTCCTCAAACGACGATGTTTTGTCACGCTAGAATACCACACCCATCTCGTCCGTTGATGAGGGCTTGTAGCGCGGGCACTTGGGTATAATAGAGCAGGAATGTATACGAGAGGAACCAGCCGTGACCAATCACAAACAATGGAAGAGCGCGCCCGAGATGACCATCGATGTCACCAAAAAGTACATCGCTACCATGAGCACCTCGAAGGGCGAAGTCGTCCTCGAACTCGACCCATCGGCAGCCCCCAAGACCGTCAACAATTTTGTCTTTTTGGCCAAAGAAGGCTACTACGACAACATCACCTTCCATCGTGTGATTGCCAACTTTATGGCACAGGGCGGCGATCCGACCGGTACAGGCACGGGCGGCCCCGGCTATAAGTTCGAGGACGAGTGCAAAAACAACCCGCTCATCCACGACGCGGGCGTCATTTCGATGGCCAACGCTGGTCCCAACACCAACGGCAGCCAGTTCTTTCTGGTACACAATCGTCAGGGTACTGCCCACCTCGACGGCAAGCACACCGTGTTCGGCAAATCCATGGACGGCATGGATGTGATTTTGGCACTGCGCCAAGGCGATCAACTGATGAAGGTGACCATCACCGAAGCGGCAGGATCGTAGTCGTGACTCTCGGCTCTTCGCAGGCGCGCAAAGCGCGCCTGCAGATCCACCCCAGCCCTGGGCCACACAACAGCCTGCATTACTTCCCGCAGGTCACCGGTGGGATGCTCCGCGTCGCCTGGCATTCGCTGGTCATTCAGCTCGCCCGCTATACGCCATGGTTGGCAGTAAAGCGCTGGCTCTACCGGTCTGTTGGTGTGACCGTCGGTGGCTACGCGTCGGTAGGGTTGATGGTCATGCTCGACGTCTTTTTTCCCATGGACATCACCATTGGCGACGAGGTGATTATCGGGTACAACACGACCATTCTCTGCCACGAGTTTTTGCGGCACGAGTGGCGCCGTGGTCCGGTGGTCATTGAACGCGATGCCATGGTGGGGGCGAATTGTACGATTCTGCCGGGGGTCATTATCGGCGCGGGCGCCAGTGTGGCCGCGGGGAGTCTGGTCAATCGCGATGTGCCGGCGGGTGCCGTGGTCGCAGGAGTGCCCATTCAGCTGATCCGCTCTGGGCAGAAAGAAGGAACCGCATGACCGCAGGATTGTTCTTTGTCGATACCACACTGCGGCGGATGTTCGGCTGGATCCTCGCCGTCCCGTTGATTTTTTGGGCGGTCATGCTCATCGATTTCTTGGGATTTTCGATCGGTACCGTGATATGGTACGGCCCCCAACTGCTCAATGCTCC
>CAIPUQ010000074.1 GCA_903868295.1 uncultured Roseiflexaceae bacterium | reverse complement strand
TCCGGCTCGGTCACGTCGAGCAGGGCCGACAAGCGCCCCGATTGCAGCTCGGTCAGCAGCGCCGGCATGTCCACCAAGCGTGCGCGGGCGGTATTGACAAACAATGCGCCGTCGCGCATCGCCGCAAATTGCGCCGCGCCCAGCATCCCAATCGTCTCGGGCGTCACCGGCGCGTGCAACGACACGATGTCGCTCTGCGCTAGTAGCGTGGCCAGATCGACCAGAGTCGCCTGGTATTGCGCTGCCAGTGCCTCGGTCGCATACGGGTCGGCCAACAGGATGCGCGCACCAAACGGCTGCAGCAGCTCCATCACGCCCTTGCCGATGGCACTGGCGCCGATGATGCCGATGGTACTGCCGCGTAGCTCACGCTGGGTCTGGATGGGTACCAGCGCCGCGCCGGCACGGTAGCGTTCGGCCGCCACAAAGGCCCGCCGCCGCGCCATAATCAGCGCACCGATGGTGAACTCGGCCACCGACTCGACCAGCGAATGATTCGCTCTGCTGACCAACAGCCCGCGTTGCGCGGCGGCATACGGCACCAAGCTTTTGACCGTGCCGGCTGCATGTGCCACCAGTCGGAGCTGCGATGTGGCCGGTGTCCACGTTTCGAGTGTGGCCAAAGTGGGCACGCCCCATCCGGTCACCAGTACCGTGGCGCGCGCCAGTGCCTCGTCCACAAACGCTGCTGATGGACTGCCGACCCCCTCCCACAGATGGACGGTGCCGATGGTATGCAGGCGGTGCAAATACTGGTCAAATTCCAACTCGGCACGCATCCCAGAAGACAAGGCGACGTAGATGGTGGTGGTCATAGGTGGCATTCCTGTGTATTGTGTCCATAGCCCCACAGCATGCTGTAGGGCTATGGAATGGGATGCATGTCAAAACACAAACTGAAAACTGATACCTGAAAACTGATACCTACTGCTGCAGGCTGCCCCACACTTCGATCTTCTTGCGCGTGCGGGCAATCACCTCGTCGGTGAACTCGGTCGTGCTGCTATGCCCTTGCAAATCGGCCGTGCAGATCTGGTCATAGACCGCCTCAAAGACCGACTCTTGAATGGCGCGGGCCGCCAAAATGCCCTCGGGGCCGCAGTAGCTGAGCAACGACGCGCCGGCCAGAATCATGGCCATCGGGTTGGCGACGTTTTTGCCGAACAACGCCGGCGCGGTGCCGTGCGGGGCCTCGGCCATCACAACACGCGGCTTCCAGCTTTCGTCGAAGCCAATCAGCAACGATTCGCTGCCGGCTATCGAGCCAAACATCTGCAACACCATGTCGCTCAAGCAGTCGCCGTCGCGGTTGAGCGCCGGGATGACCATGGCGTCGCCGTGGCCGGCCAAGAGCAACGCATAGGTCGCGTCGATGAGCTGCGGCTCGTAGCGGATGTTGGGGTGACGCTTGGCGGCGGCGTCCATTTCTTCCTTGAGCATGCCTTCATAGACCGGGCTGACGGTATATTTGGGACCGCCAAAGACCTTGGCACCGATTTTTTCGGCATACATAAAGGCGTATTCCGACACGGCCCGGCAGTGTTTGCGGGTGATGGTCTCGGTCCGGCAGGCGATTTCGTCGTCGCCCGTGCCCTCGCGCCATTCTTTGGCACCATAGGCATCACCGACGGCCATACGGATCACTGCGATGGGGCTATATGCGCCAGCCACGGTGCGCACACCGGGGATGCGCCGGCCGGTGCGCACAATGACCGTGCCGTCGACTTTTTCGCGCAGGATGGCATTGGGACTGCCCACGTCGCCCGATATCTCGGGCGTAATTGTGGCGGCTTTGATACCCAAACCAGCGACCAGCATGGCCTCGGCGGCTTCGTTGACGACGCCGTTTTTGGTGGCACGGCGGTTTTCGAGTGACAAATTAAAGCGTTTGAACGCGACATTCACCCCGGTCACACTCGGGTCGATGACCCGCAGGCCTTCTTCGAGCAGTGTTTGGCCGGTCTGGTCCCCTTCGAGGACGACGATGGTGCGGGTCATATGTGCTCACTTTCGGTGCGAAAAATACCAGTCCAACCCCTGCTGTTAGCCGAGCAGCGCGTCTTTGGCCAACACACCACGGGCGGTCAAATCACGATAGCGGGCAATGGTCTGCTCTACTGCGACGTTCAATGGGGTGTAGGGCAGGGTGCCAATCAACGCCGCCAACTGCGCCGATTCGTATTCGTCGGGGAACGGCAACGTGTTGGCGCTGTGCGTAATCTGCCCCTTCGATTGGGGGGCGACGGCACTGATGGCGGCGATCATCTCGTCCATGCCCACCAGGCTGCCGCGCAGGTTGTATATCTCGGCCCCGGCGAACGGCACACGGGC
>CAIPUQ010000073.1 GCA_903868295.1 uncultured Roseiflexaceae bacterium | reverse complement strand
ATCTATCGCGATGCACTGCGCCCGTATCTCGTGGATCTGCCACACACCCAACGGTACCCGCCGACGGCGCCCTAGAGTCCAATTCTTAGCAGATTTTTCCGCGTTTACCCGCTTTACCGTGCCCGATGGGATGTTCACCTATCCAGCGTTCGTCGATGGGTTCATCTGCGCGCTGATAGCGTGTATCGGTCGATATACGGATGCGATTGGATGCATTATCCAAGCTGGTGTGGACGGTGTACATACTAAACAGCAACACATCTCCGGCGGCAAAGTCTGCGGTCAGCCAACGACCACCGAGGGCGTTGCGTAGTTTGACCGGGTTGTCAGACAACCAGCCACCGGGACGGATGTTGCCGCCACCGCCCATTTCTTCATACTCGCTACCGACTTTGTTTTCACAAAATTCATCGACATCTTTGGAACCATAGCCATCATTGAGGCGCTGGTGTAGATGTGAGCGTTCGAGCACGAGTAAGCCCCCCATCGAGATGGGGATGTCACACATTGGCGTCCATGCCGTGTAGAGTTGCTTGGTCCCGCGACCCATGTAGACGATATCCATGTGTGGCGGCGTCCCCCGTTTGGGTGCCACCGCACGAACCCAAGTGAAGTCAAAATGGCGGACCGGCGCATCCAAAAGGACTTCAAAGGTGCGGATCATCGCACCTTCGTACAATACACTATGCAGCGGCGCATTATCCTGGCTGAGATCCGGCATAAACTGGACTTTGGTTGTCGGTGCTGCGACACAATCTTCGACGGGGTACGTGGGATCGGTGTGTCCGCGTTCGGCGAGGCGCTCTGCCATAATGCGATGTGCAGCAGTAATCGTCGTGGTGTCGAGGACGCCCTTGAGGTAGAGATACCCTTCGGCTGCCATAAACGCGCGCAGAGCTTCCGGATTATCGAGCAGGGCGGTAGAATCTTGGAGCAATCCAAACATCTCAGGGTCGGTCGAAATCTGCTTCTTCATTGAAGTCAAGCGTGGCAACTGTGCTACCGTCATTGGGAGCTCCTCTCTGTTCACCTAATTATCATAGCGAACTCTGTTCTTCGTGTACAGAGGCGATCATTTGACATTTGTTTTGTTCCTCCGTATACTACTCTCAGTTCTTCGAAAGGAACATATCGTGTTCAAACGCGGCCAGCTCATCCTAGTAGTAGTTATTGTCATTATCCTAATCGTACTACCGATTATGGGTGCATAACACTATAGGGAGCGGCATAACCGCACGATGAAGTAAAGTTCACCTCTCCCGTCACGGATACGGGAGAGGTTTTTGTTTGTGCAAATGGAGGATGTATGTCTGAGAAGCGTACCGGGGCTCAGATTCTGTGTGAATCATTGATTCAAAATGGTGTCGATACCATGTTTGGCATCCCAGGCGGCGCAATCATGCCGTTCTATCACGCAATGTGGGAGTACCGCACGGATTTGCGGCACATCTTGTGTCGTCACGAGCAAGGTGCAGGGCATGCAGCCGAAGGGTATGCGCGTTCCACAGGTCGTATTGGTGTCTGTATTGGCACCAGCGGACCCGGAACGACCAATTTGGTGACACCCATTGCCGATGCATGGATGGACAGTACCCCATTGTTGGCTATTTGTGGTCAGGTGAGCAGCGCGGTCTTGGGGAAGGATGCCTTCCAAGAGACAGACATCACGGGTATCACGATGCCGATAACCAAACACAACTATTTGGTCAAAAACATCAACGACATTGCCTATGTCGTCAAAGAAGCAATCCACATCGCCACGACCGGCCGCTACGGTCCCGTGCTTGTCGACATCACCAAGGACGCATTGCAAGCAACTGCTGTCCCTGACTACAGCAAGAAAATCTTTTTGCCCGGATACCGCCCAACGATAACGGGCAGCAAAAAGCAAATCAAAGCTGCGCTGTCATTGATGCTCAAGAGCAAAAAGCCTATCTTGATGATCGGCAATGGTGTGATGATGTCTGATGCCAGTGCCGAAGTGCGTGTGTTCGCTGAACGCTACAAAATCCCGGTCATTACCACATTGCACGGCTTGGGCGCGTTCCCTGAGGATCACGAACTTTCACTGGGCATGCCCGGTATGCATGGTTGGGTGCACGCCAATCGTGCCATTCAAGAAGCCGACTTCTTGATGAACATCGGTGGCCGCTTCGATGACCGCGTGACCGGTAAGGCATCGACGTTTGCCCCCAACGCCCGAATTGTGCATGTGGATATCGACCCTTCAGAAATCGGCAAAAACATCGAAGTCGAAATCCCGATTGTGGGCGATGCACGTATTGTTGCGTTGTCGATGCTCGAAGAAGAGCCCGAAGAGAAGTTGGTTGCGGAGTTCCACAAGAACGCTGCCGAGTGGCTGACGTATATCCGTGAGCTGCAAACAAAGCACCAGCACAAACAACAATATCTTAATCGGCCAGACACTTCGACCATGTTGCCCCACGATGTGTTCGCTGCGTTGACCAAACAAATCAACACCCGTGGCAACTACCGTGTGGTCACCGATGTGGGCCAGCATCAGATGTGGGCCGCCCAGCTGCTCGATTGGTACAAACCACGCACGCACATCACGTCCGGCGGTGCAGGAACTATGGGTTTTGCTGTCCCTGCCGCCATGGGTGTGGCTGTCGCACATCCCGAAGACACAGTCTGGGCAATCGCGGGCGACGGTGGCTTCCAGATGACCAATCAAGAGATGATCGTCATCATCCAAGAAAACATCAAGAACATGAAGATTGCCATCATCAACAACGGCTTCTTGGGCATGGTGCGCCAATGGCAAGAGTTGTTTGAGGGCAAACGGTACAGTGGTACACCGTTGACGAGCCCTAATTTCCAGAAGCTTGCAGAAGCATACGGTTGGACGGGCATCACGGTCGAATCGGTAGATCAAATCGACGCAGCAATTGAACGTGCATACGCCATTGACGGACCGGTGCTGATCGACTTCCGTGTTGAGCGTGAAGTAAACGTGTTCCCGATGGTGCCACAGAACAAGAGCATTGGCGAGATGATTACGGAGTAGATGATGAAAATCCATACCTTAGTGGTGCTCGTGCAAGATCACCCCGGCGTGTTGAATCGTGCCGTCAGCATGTTTCGCCGCCGTGGCTACAACATAGCGAGTCTCGTCGTCGGGCACACCGAAACGCCGGGCGTGAGTCGCATGACTATCGTGGTAGAATCGGACAACGTCGAGCAGGTCGTCAAGCAACTCTATCGCTTGGTTGAGGTCCTCAAGATTTCGGACGTCACCGAAGATCCCGTCGTCGATCGCGAAATGGTGCTCGTGAAGCTCCATGTCACCGGTCAGCATCGGGCTGAAATTGTGGCTTTGACCGAAGTCTTCACCGCCAAAATTGTCGATGTCGCAACCAACACCATGGTCATCGAAATGACCGGTGGGCCGGCGAAAGTCGATAATTTCATTGATGTGATTCGTCCGTTTGGCATCAAAGAAATGATGCGTACCGGTCGCATTACCATGGTCCGCGGTGCCAAGGGGCACAGTGGCGCTGAACTCATCGACCAAGCAGCGGAATAACGCGCTGGAAGAATATCGGGCACCGGTGTTCGGTCGCTCGGGAAGGAACAAAAGAGGAGCATATGGCAAAGTTGTACTACGACAACCAGGCAGATCTGGGTCGATTCAAGGGCCGCACCGTCGCCATCATCGGCTTCGGCAGCCAAGGTCATGCACATGCACTGAACCTCAAAGATAGCGGCATCGACGTCATTGTCGGCCTCTATCCTGGTTCAAAGAGCAAGGCCAAAGCAGAAGCGGCTGGTCTGAAGGTCATGACCGTTGCTGATGCCGCCAAGGCCGCCCAAGTCATCATGATTTTGACCCCAGATACCAATCAGTCACAGACCTACAAAGAACACATTGCTCAGCACATGACCAAGGGCAAGACCCTCATGTTTGCCCACGGCTTCAACATCCGCTTCGGCCAGATTGTTGCACCCGAAGGCATTGACGTGAGCATGGTCGCTCCGAAGTCGCCGGGTCACCGTGTGCGCGAAGTGTACACCCAGGGCGGCGGCGTGCCTGCATTGGTCGCAGTGCACCAGGATGCCAGCGGCAACGCTATGGCAGATGCTTTGGCATACGCCAAGGCCATGGGTTGTACCCGTGCCGGCGTCCTCGAGACCACCTTTGCCGAAGAGACCGAGACCGACTTGTTCGGCGAACAAGCAGTCCTCTGTGGCGGCGTGTCGGCGCTGGTTAAAGCTGGCTTCGACACCTTGGTCGAGGCAGGCTACCAGCCTGAAGTGGCGTACTTCGAATGTATGCATGAGCTCAAGCTTATCGTCGACCTCTTCTATCAGGGTGGCTTGAACTACATGCGCTACTCGGTGTCAGACACCGCAGAGTGGGGCGACTACGTTGCCGGTTCACAGATCATCAACGAAGCATCACGTGCCTCGATGAAGTCCCTGTTGGCCAACATCCAGAGCGGTGCATTCGCCGAAGACTGGATCGAAGAAAACCACAACAATCGCCCACGCTTCAACAAAATGCGTTCAGCCGACACCGACCACAAAATCGAAGTCGTTGGTCGTGAACTGCGCCGCATGATGCCGTTTGTCAACCCACGCGAAGTCATCCCCGGCCAAGGCGGATCCTAATCCATCGCCTGCGGGCAACGAGCAGTCGTTGCCCGCAGGCACCACCACAAAGGACACTCCCATGCAGGATAGTCATGTACGAATCTTTGATACGACGTTGCGCGACGGCGAGCAAGCCCCTGGGTGTACCATGTCACTCGAAGAAAAACTCGAAATCGCTCGACAACTCCAGCGCCTCGGCGTCGACATCATCGAATCGGGCTTCCCTGCTGCTTCACCCGGAGATTGGGCTGCTGTCCATCAAATAGCCAAAGAAGTCGGTACCGCTGATGGCCCGGTCATCTGTGCATTGGCTCGTGCCAATCGTGATGACATCGACAAAGCCTGGACTGCAATTCAGCCTGCTGTCAAAAAGCGCATCCATACGTTTCTGTCGTCATCCGATATCCACATCGAATATCAATTCAAGTCTACCCGCGAGAAGATGCTCGAACGTGCCCGCGAGATGGTGCGTTATGCCCGCTCACTCTGCGACGACATTGAATTTTCTCCCATGGACGCAAGTCGTTCCGATTCGGCCTTTCTGCATCAAATGCTGACCGCCGTTGTCGCCGAAGGTGCAACCACCCTCAATATCCCCGACACCGTCGGCTTTACCACCCCAGACGAATATGCCGAGATGATACGTGGCATTTTGGCCAATGTGCCTGGCATCGAAAACTGCATCATATCGACCCATTGTCATGATGACTTGGGTATGGCAGTGGCCAATAGTTTGGCTGGTGTCCGTGCAGGGGCGCGTCAAGTCGAATGTACAATCAACGGCATCGGTGAACGTGCTGGCAATGCATCGCTCGAAGAAGTGGTTATGGCACTCCATACCCGCAACGCCTATTACGGCGTCTCGACGAATGTACGCACGACCGAGCTTACCCGCAGTAGTCGCTTGTTGAGTTCATTCATCGGTATTCCGGTACCACCCAACAAAGCGATCGTGGGCGGTAACGCTTTTGCCCATGAATCCGGAATCCA
Source organism: uncultured Roseiflexaceae bacterium (assembly GCA_903868295.1). Taxonomy (GTDB): domain Bacteria; phylum Chloroflexota; class Chloroflexia; order Chloroflexales; family Roseiflexaceae; genus UBA965. The sequence continues at coordinate 8,696 of CAIPUQ010000073.1, read as the reverse complement.
TCAAGATGGTGTACTCAAAAACCGGATGACGTATGAAATCATGAGTGCAGAAACCGTTGGCCTCGAGGGCAACATGCTTGTCCTGGGTAAGCACTCTGGTCGTCATGCGTTCCGTATGAAGCTCGTCTCGTTGGGCTATGAGCCCGAAAACGAAGACGAGTTCCAAAAGGTGTTTGAGCGCTTCAAAGAGCTTTGCGATCGTAAGAAAAAAATCGATGACCGCGATATTGAAGCGCTGATTACGGGCGAGCACCAACGCGTCGAGGAAGTCTACAAACTCGAACACGTACAAGTAATCACGGGCACCAGTCTGACCCCGGTGGCAACGGTTCGATTGGTAGATCAGCAGGGCCATCAGCATCTTGCAGCGGCGCACGGGACAGGACCAGTAGATGCAATCTACAAAGCAATCGATAGTGTCGTGAAACGCCCAGTCGAATTGCTCGAGTTTTCGATTAATTCGGTCACCGAAGGGATCGACGCCGTTGCCGAAGTTTCGGTGCGAATCCGCGATACCATCGCTGCCCAACAAGCTGCCGCTCACCCTGGTATTGATTTGTTCAACGGCTATGGCGTGCACACCGATACGATGGTTGCTGCGGCCGAAGCCTACATGGGTGCACTCAATAAGCTCTTGCAAGATCGCGGTCGCCGTATCAATGATGAAAAATCGGCATACGCTGATGGGTACGATCAAGCCAAAACAGGCTATGCCGTAGACTCGTTCGCCAACACATCAAAGTAATACCGTAGAAAGGCGCCGTTGGGATGTCCAACGGCGTGACACAACGATGCGCATCAGTTTTCTTGGACCGGCCGGAACGTACAGCGAAGTCGCTGCTCGCTCCCATGCACAAGCCACTGACTCCATCGTTGCTTGTGCCTCACACACAGCCGTCATCGATGCCGTCGAACACGGCGCTGCAGACGTTGCGATGATGCCCATCGAGAATGTCCTCGAAGGGGCGATTACGATTACGCTCGATTTGCTTATCCACGAAACCTCCCTGCGCATTTGTGCAGAGACCGTTGTGCCGATTAAACATCAACTCCTTGGTCGACAGGGATTTGACATAAAAGATGCCAAAGTACTCTACGGTCATCCGCAATCACTTGCGCAATGTCGCCACTTCATCGAGACCACATTGCCCCACGTAACCTCGATGGCTTCGCTGTCGAACAGTGCGGCACCAGCGGATGCTCTCGCTTCGAACACCCCAGCAATTGCAATCGGCACACTCCGTGCGGCAGAGTTAACCGGTGCACATGTCCTCGTACCCGATATCCAAGATCGCAACAATAACGTTACGCGCTTTGTGGCCCTCGCGCGGACCGACCATGCCCCCACGGGGAACGACAAAACCAGCCTCTGCTTTGGGTTTGATCGCGAGGATCAGCCCGGCCAGGTTGTGCGCGTATTGCGCATCCTCGCGGACGCCGACATCAACATGATTAAGCTCGAATCGCGACCTTCCAAGGCAGTTTTGGGCGAATATGTCTTTTTGGTCGACATTAATGGCCATCGCCTCGATCCACACATCGCACGAGCGCTCGAACTCATGCAGGCACAAACGGGATTCCTCAAAATATTTGGCAGTTACCCGTGCTTTACGAAAGACGAAAAAAACGATGCGTCAGTTAGCAATCTACGACACCACACTCCGTGATGGTACCCAACGCGAAGGCATTTCTCTCTCGGTCGATGACAAAATCAAAATAGCCCTCCTGCTCGATGAACTCGGGGTCGGATATATCGAAGGTGGTTGGCCTGGTTCGAATCCCAAAGACGCGGAATTTTTTCGCCGTGCAGCGCAGATGCGGTTTTCTACATCTCGTATTGCAGCGTTTGGTAGCACACGCCACCACAAAAATACCTGCGCCAACGATCCGAACACACAAGCACTCCTTGCTGCCGAAACACCGGTCGTCACCTTGGTGGGCAAAAGTTCGGTTTTGCATGTCGAGCACGTTCTCGAAACGACCCGCGAAGAAAACTTACGCATGATCACCGACAGCGTGGCGTATTTTGTTTCTCACCATCGTGAAGTCATCTACGATGCCGAGCATTTCTTTGATGGTTATACCCTCGATAGTGACTATGCAGTCATGACCGTGTTGGCTGCTGCTGGCGCTGGAGCGAGTACCGTCGTCCTTTGCGACACCAATGGCGGATCGCTCCCGGCGAGCATTGCTACAGCGGTCATCGACGTGCGTTCCGCCTTAGCACACGCTGGGTATGCGACGGTCGTGGGTATTCATACACACAATGACGGTGCATTGGCGGTTGCCAATGCGATGGCTGCGGTCGATGCAGGGGCGACGCACGTCCAAGGTACCATCAATGGGATTGGTGAGCGTTGTGGCAACATGGACCTCATCCCACTCATCGCTAATGTACAGCTCAAACTTGGCTACATGTGTATTCCTACAGTGCAACTACAGCGCTTGGCAACACTGTCGTATGCGGTTGCCGAAATCGTCAATCTCAACCCAGATCATCATGCCCCGTATGTCGGCCGGAGCGCATTTGCACACAAAGGTGGCATCCATGCCCAGGCTGTGGCGAAGTTTGCTGAGAGCTACCAGCATATCGACCCTGCACTGGTCGGGAACGAGATGCGCATTGTGGTCAGCGAGCTATCAGGGCGCAACAACATCAAAATGCGGGCTGAAAGTCTGGGACTGTCCATCGATGGCAACGAGCGTGGGATTTTGCAACGCATCAAAGACCTCGAGCAGGAAGGGCTACAGTTCGAGGCAGCCGAGGGCTCGTTCGAAATGCTTATTCGCCGCAATAGCCCTGGCTATGTTGCACCATTCACCCTGCTCGACTTTACCGTGATAGTCCAGGCATTGGCTGATGGCAGCATGCGTGCACAAGCAATGGTGAAGCTTGCCGTCAATGGGATCGAAATGCACACTGCTGCCGAAGGGGATGGCCCCGTCAATGCACTCGACCTGGCCATACGGAAAGCACTCGTGCCTGTCTATCCCGAATTGGCGGAGGTAACACTCGTCGACTACAAAGTCCGTATCGTCGACGAGCATCTCGGTACGGCAGCCAAACCACGCGTGCTCATTGAGTCGGCGCGTGGTGATGAACGGTGGAGCACCGTCGGCTGTTCCGCAAATATCCTCGAAGGGAGTTGGCATGCGCTCTGGGACGCGCTTGAACTCCCGCTTGCACGTCGTCAATCACGATGACGCGTCTACACACGGCCAGCTGATGTGTTTCAGGGTATCGACTGCGATTTGTTATCCGGTCTGAACTCCGTGATCGGAAGCGTGAACCGGTGCACCGATGATTGCACGCCCAAAAGCATGCGCGAACAGCATTACCGCGTGTATGGATGGAGTTTTAGTCTACATAATGTTGGTTGAGCGTCAGGCAAATTTTTGTTCGGTGATTGCCATCAGAACAGAGAGACGTGCATCCGTTTATAACGGGGCAGACGCCGCAAACACACCATGAATTGCCGAACATATGTATGGTAAACTATCGAAGCAGACCGTCGCAATGGGGTACAGGCATTTTTGAACAGGAGAAGTCGATGTCGACAAAACAAATTTGGTTCAAAGGCAAGATGATTCCGTGGGAGCAAGCGAACGTCCACATCATGACGCATGCGCTCCACTATGGTTCATCCATATTTGAAGGAATTCGTTCATATCCAACGCCGAATGGTGCAGCAATTTATCGATTGGGACCGCACATTCGACGATTGTACGACTCCTGCAAAATCTACAGCATGGAGATCCCGTTCAGCCCAGCCGAAATCACGCAAGCAACCAAGGATGTCGTCCGTGTCAACAACATGACAAACGCGTACTTGCGCCCACTGGTGTGGCGTGGTGAAGGACCATTGGGGCTCGACGGCAAAGGGAATCCCATCGAAGCAATGGTCGCAGCAGTCGAATGGGGCGCATATCTCGGTGCAGACGGCCTCAAAAACGGCGTTGATGTCGGTGTTTCGTCATGGAATCGCTTGGCCTCAAACACCATCCCAACCATGGCCAAGGCAGGTGGTAACTACCTGTCTTCGTTCCTCATCAAGAGCGAAGCATTGCGCAACGGCTACAACGAAGGCATTGCCCTGGACACACGTGGGAATGTCGCCGAAGGGTCGGGGATGAACCTGTTCGTCGTCCGTGACGGCGTCCTGTACACCCCGCCGATTACGGCAAACATTTTGCCTGGCATTACCCGCGACTCCATTATGAAGATCGCCAAAGATCTGAAGATTGAAGTGCGCGAGACAGAAATGCAGCGCGAGGCGTTGTACATTGCCGACGAACTGTTCTTCTGTGGAACCGCCGCAGAAGTCACGCCGATCCGTTCGGTCGACCGTGTCACCGTAGGCGCCGGCAAAATCGGCGAAATCACCAATGCCATCCAGGAGCATTTCTTCGGATTGTTTGCTGGTAAGGTCGACGATAAGCACGGTTGGTTGGATTACATCTAGGCATTCATCCTGAGTGGTGGGGAGCAATCCCCACCACGGTTTTGTATGTGAGGAACTGGCAAATGACCACTGCGCCGCAGACATTGTTCGAAAAAATATGGAACCGGCATATTGTCCGTCCTGAGACCAGCGAGACCCCGGCGGTCTTGTACGTCGATCTGCACCTGGTGCACGAAGTGACCTCACCGCAGGCGTTCACCGAGCTCCGTGAGCGCGGGCTCAAGGTTCGCCGGCCGAGCCAAACCGTTGCGACGATGGATCACTCCACCCCGACGACTCCTCGCGGGCGCGATGGGATTATTCCTGTTCCGGATGTACAGGCGCAGGCGCAGTTAACCCAACTCGAAACAAATTGTCGTGATTTCGGTATACCGCTCTTTGCTTTGGGCACCGAAAATCAGGGTATCGTCCATGTCATCGGACCCGAACAGGGGCTCACCCAACCCGGTATGACGATTGTCTGTGGCGACAGTCATACCAGCACGCATGGCGCATTCGGGGCATTGGCATTTGGCATCGGTACATCCGAAGTCGGCCACGTGTTGGCTACCCAATGTCTGTTGCAGAGTCGACCCAAAACAATGGAAGTCCGCATTAATGGCACACTTCGACCAGGAGTAGGCGCCAAAGATATTATTTTGGCCATCATTGCCCAGATCGGCATCGGTGGCGGTACGGGATACGTCTTCGAATACACCGGCAGCGCCATTCGTGGGCTGAGTATGGAAGAACGTATGACGGTCTGCAATATGTCCATTGAAGGCGGCGCGCGTGCCGGTTTGATTGCACCGGATCAGGTTACGTTCGAGTACATCAAAGGCCGCCCGCGCGCGCCACAGGGCGCTGCATGGGACGCTGCAATTGCAGATTGGCAGACATTAGTCACCGATCACGGCGCTGTCTATGATGCGACCATCGAACTCGATGCCGACGTACTTGCGCCGATGATTACGTACGGAACGAACCCAGGCATGGGTATTCCCATCACCGGGACCATTCCCACCCGGAACGACATGACCGACGAACAATCCAAAGCAGGTCTCGAAAAAGCGTTGAAGTACATGGACCTCTCCGAAGGGCAATCACTCATCGGTAAAGCGGTTGATGTCGTATTTATTGGCAGCTGCACGAATTCGCGCATCACAGACTTGCGCCAGGCTGCGAGCCTCATGGTCGGTCGAACTGTCAACCCCAAGGTGCGTGTCATGGTGGTACCAGGCTCAGCCCAAGTCAAAAAACAAGCCGAAGCAGAAGGCCTCGACAAAATTTTTGTCGCTGCAGGTGCCGAATGGCGCGAGGCAGGTTGTTCGATGTGTATCGCTATGAATGGCGATCAACTCAAACCTGGCCAGTATGCGGTATCGACGAGCAACCGCAATTTCGAAGGACGCCAAGGAAAGGGTGGTCGGACATTCTTGGCAAGTCCGCTGACCGCCGCCGCCACTGCTATCTCAGGAGTAATCAGTGACCCACGAGACATCCGCTAAGGACTTCACCGAACCACGTATCCCCGTGTGGCTGGGGTTGGCCCCACTCGGGCTCATCCTCGTAGGCTTGGGATTCAGCATCGCTGGCGATGCAATGATCCGCAAAAGCAAATCGCAATCGTGGTTTGCCCGTGGCACGTTTGGCCTCATCCTGCTGAACAGCGGCATTAGTTTGGTCGGTGAAGCGGTGCGGCAGCGCATCCACGCTGACCTCGACATTCAACGATAGGACGATTTGATGGAATCATTCAAGCCATACACCGCACGGTATGCCGTCTTGCCGGTCGAAAACATCGATACCGACCAGATTATTCCGGCCCGCTTCCTCAAAACAACGAGCAAAGTCGGCCTTGGTGAAATTCTTTTTTCGGATTGGCGGTATAACGACGACGGTACGCCAAACCCGACGTTTGTCGTAAACAAACCCGAATATCAGGGCGTTGAGGTCCTGGTTGCCGGCAATAACTTCGGTTGTGGCTCTTCGCGCGAACACGCGCCATGGGCGCTCCAAGGCTTTGGGTTCAAAGCTGTGCTGAGTACGTATTTCGCGGATATTTTTCGCAATAATTCACTGAAGAACGGCTTGCTGCCGATTATCATTAGTGAAGAGACCTACCAAAAGCTCGTTTCAGCAGACGCAGAAGCCGCTGGTGAAGTCGAAATCGCGGTAGACCTGGCAACCCAAACCGTGACTCTGCCAGACGGCGAGAAAGTCCACTTCCCCATAGAACCATTCGCGAAGTATTGCGTCCTCAATGGCGTTGACCAACTCGGCTTTCTTGTCTCTGCAGACGACGATCTGACTACCTATGAATCCGCCCACGCTGCACGCGTCAACACCGCAGGTCTCGTATGAACGCAACAATAACCACCCTCCCAGGAGATGGGATTGGACCTGAAGTCGTCGCACAAGGCGTTGCGGCGCTCCAGAAGGTCGCACAGGTCTATGGGCATTCGTTCACACTGAAAACCGCACTGCTCGGTGGATGTGCGATCGATGCAACCGGTATAGCATTGCCCCAAGACACCATTGACGCGTGTACGACATCAGATGCGGTGTTGTTGGGCGCTGTCGGCGGTCCCAAATGGGACAACCCCAGCGCTAAAGTACGTCCAGAACAAGGTCTGTTGGGCATACGCAAAGCACTCGGACTCTATGCAAATCTGCGCCCGGTGACGATCCATCCCAAACTCATCCCAGCATCTCCATTGCGACCAGACCTTTTGGTCGGTGTCGATATGGTTGTAGTGCGTGAGCTCACCGGTGGTATCTATTTCGGCGACAAAAAACGCGAGGCACATGCGTCCGGCGAAGTAGCAATTGACACTTGTATCTACACCACGGGCGAGATAGAGCGTATCGTGCGTGCGTCTGCGCTCATCGCGCGTGGCCGCAAAAAGAAACTGGTATCAGTTGATAAGGCAAATGTCCTCGAGACGTCACGGTTATGGCGTTCGGTCACGACGCGTGTCATGAAGGAAGAATTTGCCGATATTGCGCTCGAACACATGCTCGTCGATGCATGTGCGATGCATCTCATTCGCCGCCCTGCAGACTTCGACGTTATTGTGACCGAAAATATGTTCGGGGATATTTTGACCGACGAAGCTTCGCAGTTGGCTGGTTCGATGGGAATGCTCCCCTCGGCTTCGCTTGGCGCAGATGGCACCGGCCCAACACGGATGGGGTTATACGAGCCTATCCATGGTTCGGCTCCTGACATCGCCGGCAAAGGTGTTGCAAATCCGATGGCTACCATGCTCTCGATCGCGCTTTTGCTACGTCACTCGCTCCATCTCGAACACGAAGCACAAGCGGTTGAACGTGCAGTGTATGCGACCCTCGAAGCCGGGATTGTTACCGGTGACGTTGCTCCAAAAGGAAGCACCGCTCATTCCACAGGAGAAGTAGGCGCTGCCGTTGTGAGTCGAATCACCCGTGCCTGAGCAGCACATCCGGCGCATTTCAATACTTGATGTCCCCGTGGATGACGTGACAGAGTCAGAGGTAGTCGCGATTATCCACGGGTTTATCGAGTCTGGTTCGTGTCACCAAGTCATCACGGTCAATCCAGAGTTCATCATGTCCGCACAGACTGACGCTACCGTGTTGCACGTGCTTAACGCTGCCGCACTTTCTACTCCGGACGGTTCAGGGATCCTGTGGGCGGCACGCTACCTTGGCACGCCGGTCCGCGATCGTGTGACCGGTGTCGCACTCGTTGACCTGCTGGCAGCGGCTGCCGCACGCTACGGTTGGCGACTGTTCTTCCTTGGGTCTGCGCCTGGTGTTGCTGACCAAGCTGCATCTCTCCTGCAACAGCGCTACCCGCAGTTACGTGTCGCAGGCTGCTATGCAGGTTCTCCTGGACTGCGTGATGAAGCGCATATTCGTTCCCTTATCGAAGGGACGCACACCGACATTCTTCTGGTAGCGTACGGCCATCCTGCCCAAGAATTGTGGATTCATCGCAATCAACACGCACTCGCCGTACCCGTTGCTATTGGAATCGGTGGCACATTCGATGAAATAACTGGGCGCGTCCCAGCCGCACCGCTTTGGATGCATCGCCTGGGAATCAAATGGTTGTGGCGTCTGCTGGTGCAACCCAGCCGCTTTGGGCGCATATTCACTGCTGTTGTGCGTTTTCCTCTTGCGGTCATTCGGGCTGGGCGTTCAAACAAGATTCATCACTGAGTAGTGCTCTAGACAGGTGATGTATGCCGGTCCGACCAGACTATTTGT
>CAIPUQ010000072.1 GCA_903868295.1 uncultured Roseiflexaceae bacterium | reverse complement strand
CCTCGATGGACACGTCAGCGCGAACGACGGCATATACACGATTGTCACATTGGCCAGCGGCGTCACATTGTCAGGGATCGCCCAACACCCTATGCAATCAGGTGCGTCGGTGACCATTGCGATCCGCCCCGAAAAGCTGCGCCTCAGCGTGCAGCCAACCGATCAACTCCTCTGCTTGCCCGCGACGGTCGAACGCGTGCTCTATATAGGGAGCGACACGCGCTTGACCGTTTCGCTGGACAACGGTGCGCATCTTGATGTCTGGGAACAAAACAATCGTTCGACCCTTGACCGTGATGCGTATTGGCAAAAAGGCGAGCGCGGGTACGTCTGGTGGACACCAGATAATGCTTTGATTATGGCCGAATAGAAGAGGAGGGAATCATGGCAATGGTACCCTCAATCGAAGCGCCACCCGATCAGACACAGCGACGCAACCGTTCACTGTTCGGCCTCTTGGCGCCCGGTGTGCTCTGGCTGTTGGTGTTCTTTGTGCTTCCGCTGCTCATCGTTGTCGTCTATAGCTTTGCCACCAATGGCCCCACCGGTAAGGTTATTTGGTCGTTCAACCTCGACAGTTATCGCCTGTTGTTGACCAAGGACCTCTACTACAACGCCTATATCCGCTCATTTGTAATGGGCATCCAGACAACCCTCATCTGTGCGCTGATTGGCTACCCGCTGGCACTGCACATGGTGCTGGCACCACCCGCACGGCGGACGGTGTTGCTCTTTCTCATTCTGATTCCATTTTGGACCAACTTTCTGGTGCGTACGTATGCGTGGATGCTCCTGCTCTCCAATAACGGCATTATCAACAGCGTGTTGGTCGCCGTTGGCATCGGCAAACAGATGCTCTTCCCGAGTGAAGGAGCGGTGTTGGTCGGGCTTGTCTATGGGAGTTTGCCGTTTATGGTGTTGCCGTTGTACGCATCGTTGTCCCGGTTCGACTTCACGCTGATGGAGGCGGGCAGTGACCTCGGAGCCACCGTTGTCCAACGCTTTCTGCGCATCATGTTGCCGTTGACGGCGCCTGGGCTGGTGGCCGGGTCTGTGTTGGTGTTTATCCCCACCGTCGGTCAATTTGTGGTGTCGGACCTGCTGGGCGGCGCCAAAGTCGACATGCTCGGCAACCTGTTACAACGCTTGTTTACGCGCTCCAATCCGCCAAATTGGCCGTTAGGGTCGGCGCTCGCACTTGTCTTTATGGCGCTGTTGACATTCGTGGTGGTTCTGTACTTCCGCTCGACGACCGAGGAGGATCGATGATCGACACGACTCGCCCGCTTCAGCCGCCGACGAAACAGCCACTCTGGGGTCGACGTCTCCTGAATATGCACGCATGGTCGACGTATGTGTTTTTGTATGCGCCGATTGTGCTGTTGGTGGTTTTTTCGTTTACCAAAGACACGTTTGGGGTACGCTGGACCGGCTTCACCTTGGACTGGTACATCAAGCTGTTCAATGATCAGCGGATGATGACCGCGACGTTCAACACCCTCTGGGTTGCCACGGTCTCGACCTTCTTTTCGACCATCCTGGGGACGTTGCTGGCGTTGGGAATGGAGCGGTACCGCTTCCGCGGGCGCGATGGCCTCGATGCACTGTTGTACATGCCCATCGTGATCCCCGAGATTGTGATGGCGCTGGCATTGCTGGCATTTTTCTCGTTCTCGTTCGGGATCATCCAAGCGCTGACCGGGGTGACCCTGCGGATGAACATCTGGACGGTCATCGTCTCGCATGTGGCATTTTGTATTTCGTTTGTGACTGTGGTGGTGCGGGCCAGCCTCAAGGGCTTTGATGTGCGTCTCGAAGAAGCAGCAGCAGACCTCGGCGCCGACACGCGGACGATTTTCTGGCGGATTACCCTGCCATTGATTCTGCCGGGGGTCATCGGCGGTGCACTGCTTGCCTTTACGCTGTCGTTGGACGACTTCGTCATTAGCTTTTTCACGGTCGGTCCTGGTACCAATCTGTTGCCCATCGAAGTCTACGGTCGTGTGAAGCGAGCGATTACCCCCTCGATTAATGCGATTTCGACGATAATGTTAGTTGTCTCGATGCTCTTGGTCTTTTTGTCTCAGTTCATGCAACGACGCGCCGACGAACGATAATCAGACCATCACTAGGAGGGAATGTCATGCCTCGATTGTTTCGCTTGTTGATGACGCTCGTCATCGTCGCACTGGTCACTGCCTGTGCTGCTGCCCCTGCAGCCGCGCCTGATGCGAGTGCCCCAGCACCGGATGCAGGTGCCCCCGCCGCAACCGGCCCAGCGTTCGACCCAGCCGTCGACAAAAGCAAACTGGTCGCCCAAATCAACTTCCTCAATTGGACCGATTATCTCGCACCCGAGATTTTGACCAACTTCGAGGCCACCTACGGCGTCAAGGTCGTGGTCGACAACTTCGATGCCAACGAAGACATGATCGCCAAAGTCCGTGCGGGCGGTTCGGGCTACGACCTGGTTACCCCATCGGATTATGCGGTGCAGACCATGGCTGCTGAGGGGCTGTTGCAGCCACTCGACAAGACATTGCTGACCAACAGCACACACATCGAACCCTCCCTGCTGAACAAGTATTTCGATGAGGGCAACACCTATTCGATGCCCTACATGTATGGCATCACGGGCATTGCCTACAACAAAAAACCTTCCCGACTACGCCAGATAGCTGGTCGACGATTTTTGATATCAAGAACCTCGAGCAGTACAAGGGCCAGTTCAGCATGCTCGACGACGAGCGCGAAGTGCCCGGCGCCGCACTCAAGTACTTTGGGTACTCGCTCAACGAGACCAGCCCTGAGGCTGTCGCCAAGGTGCAGGAACTGCTGATTGCCCAAAAGCCTTTCCTCGCCAGCTACAACAGCAGCGACGTCAACCGCAAGTTGTCGAGCGGCGAGTACCTGTTTGCCCACGCCTGGAGTGGTCAGGCCATGCAGGCACGCAACGGCCTGGGTGACGAGTTCTCGGGCAATCCCGATATCGGCTTTGTCATCCCCAAAGAAGGCGGCATGATCTGGATGGACAACATGGTCGTCCTGAAGGAATCGCCCAACGCCTACACCGTGCATGTGTTCATGAACTACCTGCTCGACCCGTCGGTAGCTGCCCTCAACACCGAATACATCGGCTATCTGACGCCCAACAAAGACGCTATCCCACTGCTCGATCCGACCATTGGTGCCCTCTATGCCGAAGGCTTTTCGCCGGATGCCGAGGTCATGAAGCGGCTCGAGTGGGCTATCCGCAACGAGTCGACCGCGGTCTTCTCGGATGTCTGGACTGCCGTCAAAGGCGAATAGTCAGCGGATGAGGGAGAAAGGCGGAGGGCACAGCCCTCCGCTTTTCGTGTGTACACGCCGTGTACACGATGGTGTCGAGGCGCAGCGGGTATGCTGTAGACAGTAATTCGGAGAGGAAGTGACGGAAAACATGTTGCCAGCACAGACGACGCTCGGCCCGATTGCATTGCGGGTGCACAATATCGACCGGATGTATGCCTTCTATACCCAAGCATTGCAGTTCCGCCTGCACGATAAGCTCGACAACGGCACCGTGGTGATGGGTGCTGATGACGAGGTATTGCTGTACCTGATCCCCGATCCCGACGCCAAGCCCGAGCCGCGAGCCACCGGGTTGTACCATATCGCCTACCGCTACCCCAGCCGGGCGGCGTTGGGTGCAATCCTCAAACACTATGTCTCGCTTGGGCTCAAGCTCGAAGGCGCGTCGGACCATGGGGTCAGCGAGGCGCTGTATCTGAGCGATGTCGAAGGCAACGGTATCGAGCTGTATCACGACCGCCCGCGTGATGCATGGCCCAAAGACACCAACGGTGGGCTCGCCATGGTGACCGACCGCATCGATCTGCAGGCGCTGCTGGCAGACGCAGGCGATGCCGAGCTGCCTGTCATCGGTCATCTGCATCTGCATGTCGCCAAATTAGGCCAGAGCCGGACGTTTTATGTGGATTTGCTTGGGTTTGATTTGATGCAGCAGTTCGGCCTGTCGGCCGAGTTCGTGTCGGCCAATAGGTATCACCACCATGTGGGCTACAACATCTGGCGCGGCGCAAACATCCCTGCACCGACCCTGCATGCCACTGGTCTGGTGTGGTGGACATTACGCTTGCCCACGAGTGCCGATGTGGATGCCGTTGCAGCGCGCTTGACTGCGGCCAATTACCCGTTCACGCTCGAGGACGCCGTGTTGCTGGTGCGTGATCCGGCCGGCAATCAGGTGGGGATTGTGGTGTTGTAACCGGGAGCATGCCCCCGGCGTACGGTTTGTTGTGGTGGCGACGGGAAAATATGCCGGGAGCATGCCCCCGGCGTACGGTTTGTGGTGGTGGCGGCGGGATTTATACGGGCGAGATAAATGTCGCCTTGTGCATTGCCCCTCTGCGTTCTTAATTCCGCGCGCCTCTGCGTAATCGCTCCCCATCTGCTGCCATCCCACTGCGTTCTCCATACCTCTGCTCCTTCGCGTGTGCGTTCCCCCCAACTGATACCTAATCACTGCTACCTGATAACTGCGCTGCAAGCGCCATCCTCTGCGTGTTCGCTCGCCCTTCTGATACCTGAGACCTGATACCTGAATTCTCTTCAGGTTCCATGCTACAGTGACGCATTGCATCCTGTACCGGAATGCCTGTTGCGATTGGAATTCACCATGACACTCCCCCTCGCGAACATCCGTGTGCTCGACATGAGCCGTGCACTGACCGGTCCCTATTGCACCCAAATGTTGGGCGATATGGGCGCCGACATCATCAAGGTCGAACAACCCAACGTCGGTGACAATTCACGGGCCTGGGGCCCACCATTCGTCAACGGCGAGAGCACGTACTTCATGAGTGTCAATCGCAACAAACGCAGCATGACTATTGATTTACGCCATCCTGATGCGGCTGCTATCATGCGCGAATTGGTGGCGCAGTCTGATGTCGTCATTGAAAACTTCGTCCCCGGCCAAATGACCAAATACGGCTTCGACTATGCTGCCTGCAAAGCCATCAAGCCCGACATCATTTATTGCTCCATCTCGGGCTTCGGCCAGGTCGGCCCCGACCATCACCGGGCCGCATACGACCAAGTCATCCAAGGCCTCGGCGGCGTGATGAGTGTGACGGGCTACCCAGATGGCGACCCGATGCGGGTGGGGATTGCGCTGTCCGACATTATCAGCGGACTCAACGCCGCCTATGCCATTATGGTGGCGGTCTACCATCGCCAGATGACCGGCGTCGGTCAGTCGATCGACACCTCGCTGTTGTCGGGCCAATTGGCAATGATGTCGTACCACGCGGCGGCATATCTGGCGACGCAGCACGTGCCCCAGCGCACGGGCAATCACAATCCCGAGATCGCGCCGTACGGCGTATTCCAAGCTAAAGACGGCTGGTTCAACCTGGCAGTCGGGACGAACGCGCTGTGGCAGAAGTTTGCCACGGCCTTGCATGCACCGTAGCTGCTGAGCGACCCACGATTTGTGTCGAATGGGTCACGTTCAGCGCACTATGATGCCCTCAAGGCCGAGCTCGGTACGATATTCAAAAACTACACCGTGCGCCAGTTGGAAGATATTCTATTGCCCGCTGGCATCCCCATCGGCGAAATCCACGACATGGGCACGGTCTTTGCTGACCCACAAGTCACTGCACTGCAGCAAGTGCTGACCATACCGCATCCCAAAGCCGGGGAGTTACGGGTCGTTGGTGCGCCGTACGTGTTTTCCGAAACGCCCGCCACCGTGCGTCATCATCCGCCGTTGTTGGGCGAGCAAACCGATGAACTCTTGGCGGAATTTGGATTTACCGCAGCGCAGATCGAATCATTCCGCGCGTCGGGGGTGTTGGGGTGATGTTTGGATTATCGATAGGACCGTTGCGGATTTGTTTCGATATAGTGCCGGATTCGATTGAGCCGCGCCTCCGTCCGGATGATATGCAGCCAATAGCGTGGTTGCCACGGTGACGCCGGTTCGAATCCACAATCACGGTGCGCAGCGCGCGTGACCGCTGACTTGAATGAACGAATTGCGGTAGGCAATGAGTGTGCGACGGGGTTGCCAAACCCCTCTGGTCGATGGTCGCTGTATGCTTCCATAGTCCACAGGATTCCATGGACATGGTTTGGCATCACAATAAATGCATCTGTTTGAATATTATGCTGATGCGCAGGTGTTTCGTGCCATATCGCATGAACAATATCCCCTAACCGATTGGTCGCTATTCCTGACGATGTCTGAATGCCAAAGAGATCCTGCCGGTGAAAAGCCAGAATCGTTACAAAGAAGGCATTCGGTTGGCGATAATCGTAGTCGGGAATCCTCAATCTGGTCATAATTCATACCTCCTGAGAGGTATACCGTCCGGTGTAGGAGAAAAGGTACGATTGACAACAACAGATTACTTCAAACATAATTATGGTCAATACGGCATGCAAAACATATTTCCACGGCATGCCAAAACATAGCCCCACGGCATGCCGTGGGGCTATGTTTGTTCACTTCGTCATCGCTGAATCAATGGCCGCCCAACGCGCTCGTATCGACATCACCTGCCACAAAGAAGCCCAATGCACCTTTGCCGACATTGGCAAACTTATGCGTCACGATGGGATACATGCCGTCTTCTGCAAAGCTGAACTCGACGTACCCACCTTGTGCTGGCTGCAAATCCAGGACT
>CAIPUQ010000071.1 GCA_903868295.1 uncultured Roseiflexaceae bacterium | reverse complement strand
TGGACCAGTACCGCAGATATTGATATGAAGCGTCGCTTTGCATTGCACAACAACGCTACCGGTACCTGGTGCTCAACCGTGTTACTGGCAAGCGAACCGCCGACATACGCGTCGGTAATTGCAGAAATCACTGCGGCAATCGTGCGTCATCATTGGCAGAGACGGAATGGTCCGCCTGTACGGCTACGTGAAATGCTCGCGCAAGAACAAGCAGTGTCGTGCTTTGTAACGCAACTGGCCCAAGAAAATGCAGAAGAATACGAGTACACCGCGCAGTGCATCACTACATATTTGGACGAAACAGCATACCCAGCCATCGTTGCAGTGTTGCTCGGGGATGTTGGTGCAGCGTCCTTAGGCTATCAGCGTCATGGGTTCGGACCGCATGCCGGTCTCCGTTATGCGCAACATCCAGACACACCTCTCGTCCACCCGGCAGTATTGTTCTACCGTGATGCTGCAACGAGACTACGAGACGTCGTCCCACAGTGACCCGAGCGTCTGCGGTTCGACGTTCCCACCGCAGAGCACGACGCCCAAACGACGCACCCCAGCGGGTACCTTACCCGCCAACAATGCGCCGGGACCCGTACCCGCACTCGGTTCAATTACCTGCTTGAGCCGCTCATAGATATACCGCGTGCCTGCACGGATATCTGCTTCGGATACCGTAATGATGTCGCGCACATGCTCTTGCACGAGAGGGAACGTCAACACACCGGGTGCATTCACCCGCAAGCCATCTGCAATTGTGTCCGGAGCAGCAATCGCCGTACGAACCCCACTCCGAAACGACCGTGCCGTGTCGTCTGCTTGCTCCGGTTCGATTCCATATACGCGAATGTGCGGATCGACTCCATGTGCCGCAATGGCACAACCTGATATCAACCCGCCTCCCCCCACGGGGACAAACAGTGCATCAAGATTGGGAACAGCGGCAATCAGTTCGAGAGCAAGCGTTCCCTGACCAGCAATGATGTGTGGGTGATCATAGGGAGGGATGAGCGTAAGGCCGCGTTTATTGGCTATCTCTGCGGCAAATGTTTCGCGGTTTTGCGTCATCCGATCATATCGGATCACTTCGGCACCATAGCCTAGGGTTGCGGTGACCTTGACCGCAGGAGCATCAGTCGGCATGCAGATGACCGCGGGGATTTTGAGCAATTGCGCAGCCAACGCGACACCTTGTGCATGATTTCCGGATGAAAATGCAATCACACCCGATTTCCGTTGCTCCATCGATAATCGCGACAGTGCGTTATATGCGCCACGAAACTTGAATGACCCGGTGCGTTGCAAATGTTCTCCTTTGAAGAACACATCTATCCCGAGCATGGCGTTCAACGTTTGCGACTGAAACACTGGTGTGTGGTGGACAACGCTGCTGATTTGATGCGCGGCTGATACCACGTCCTCGTAGTTCACCATGACTCTCTCCTGTTATGTGGCTGTGGCAAGTCTAGCAGATACCGTTGCAATCGTCGAAAGTCGTATCTTCATTACCATGGTAGGATGATACACAAAACTGTTTACCACTCAGAAAAAGTAGGGCCTCATGATTCGTGTTTTGCGCCGATTCGGCTTGATTTTTCTTCTCATGTGTACATACGCTATCCCGTCACACTCCGTCTCTGCAGCCGCGCCTTCTGCACGAGCAATACAGTCTCTGACTGCGTTGGGGGCTGACATTGCCGCCGATCCCGACACCGGCTTTGCACGATTCGTTTCGTTGCCCGTGGACCAACAGAGCGCAGACCACGAGACAAGCCGCGGACCAAACGATGCAGAATTCGTCGCCCGTTCGTTTCTCCAATCGCACGGCATCGCCTTTGGAAATGCCCAACTCGCACCCACCATGGCATTGCGCTCTACCACTGCACTGCCAAATACAGGTAATCTGCTGCGTTTCCAACAAACCTACAACGGCGTCCCTGTGCTGGCAGGTGAACTCTACGTCGAGGTCACCCGTTCACGTCAGGTCGCTCGCATCAACGGCGAAGTCTTATCTGCGCAAACGTTCAACACCGTCCCGACCCTCACAGAAGCGGCTGCCGAAGAATTGGCGTTCACCGTCATCAAAAAAGCATATCCCGATGCACGACCGACGCTGACATCGACACGTCTTGGGTTGTGGATTTTTGACCCGCAGTTACTCGGCAGTCCCGAAGCACCGATAACCACGCTCAACTGGCGCTTCGAAATCCGTGACAACGCAGAACTCCGGGCGCTTGTCCTCATCAACGCACATACCGGCGCAACGACTATCCAGTTCAACCAAATCGCCCATGCACTCGATCAACGCGTATGCAACGGCAACAATGTGATGGACACCGACACAAATCAAAACAATGATTGTGCAACGGATAGTCAAGCCGCGCGACTCAACAGTCCGACAGACAGCGGGGTCGCCGATGTCGATGTCGCCTGGGCGAACGCCAAGGCGACCTATGACTACTTCTACACCGTATTGGGTCGCGACTCGATAGACAATGCAGGGACGAAGATAATCTCGCTGGTCAATTATTGTCCAAATGGGGAATCGTGCCCGTATCAAAATGCCTTTTGGGATGGTATCCAAATGACCTATGGCGCCACATTCGCATCAGCAGACGATGTGGTTGCACACGAATTGACCCACGGCGTTACCGAAAAAACAGCAGGGCTGTTCTACTATTTTCAATCAGGCGCGATAAATGAATCGCTTTCTGACGTTTTTGGCGAACTCGTCGATCTTTCGTACGCTGGCCCAGGCGGGGACGACCCAACAACCAAATGGCTCATGGGTGAGGATTTGTCCATCGGAGCTATCCGTTCGATGAGCAATCCCGGGTTGTACGGGGATCCCGACAAAATGACCAGCAGTAATTACAATAACGGCCTGTATCTCGGCCAAATCAGTGACAACGGCGGTGTCCACAGCAACAGCGGCGTAAATAACAAGGCTGTTTCACTAATGGTAGACGGCGGTGTGTTCAACGGGTATACCGTCGGGGCAATCGATGCAGACAAAGTCGGCAAAGTCTATTACTCCGCACTCACCAACTATCTGCTCTCGGGGAGCGATTACCTCGACCTCGGTGTAAGTCTCAATGCCGCCTGCAGCCAGTTGCTCAGCGCTGGGCTTGATGGCTTTGTGACAACAGACTGTCAAAGTGTCAAGAATGCAGTTCTGGCCACCGAGATGGCCAAATCGCCGCCACGGGCGCCCGCCACTGATGCTGCCGGTTGTACAACCAGCGAAACAAAAATCGATTTGTACAACGAAACATTCGAGACCATTACCCCGAGCAAATGGACAAAATCTCCATCGCTCAGTTCCGACTGGTACTATCCAGCGCCGGCAGAGTTTGCATATGCAACAAGTGGTCGCAAAAATGTCGCCCTCCTGTACCCTACTGACCAATCAGACCAAAAATTCGCCATGAACACCGGGTTCTATGTCCCTGCGGGTACCGTCATGAGCTTTCGCCATGCATACGAGTTCGAAGCGTATTACAACGATGCCGGCACAGTACTGACCAGCGCATATGACGGGGGGATTGTCGAGTACTCGCTCAACGCAGGTGCAACATGGGTAGATGCAAAGCCGCTTTTTGTCACGAATGGATACAACGCACCCTTAATTGTTGCCAAAAACACCAATGTTTTGGCAGGTCGGATGGCGTTTACCGGATTAAGTCACGGATACATTACCTCAAAACTCAATTTAAACGCACTTACAGGTTCGTATGTCCGCCTGCGATTC
>CAIPUQ010000070.1 GCA_903868295.1 uncultured Roseiflexaceae bacterium | reverse complement strand
TCGACGGCGGCTTTGCTGACTCCATAGGGCGTCAGTGGGCGCAACGGTTCGTCTTCGCCGATGGGCATGCGTTCGCTGGGCACCGTGCCGTAGATTTCGTTGCTGCCCGCAAACACAATCAGCGGGTCGAGCTTGAGCTCGGCACTGTACTGCATCAATGCAACGCTCGGCAAAATATTGTCGTGCATCGTATTGAGTGCGTCGCCGAAGGATTTGGCCACGCTCGCTTGGGCAGCGAGGTGCAGAATCGCATCGGGGCGGATGTCGGCCAGCGCCGCACGCAGGGCAGTATCATCGCGCAAATCGAGCGTCACCAACTGCACGCGCCCCGCCAATGCCGGCAACGCCAGCTGCGCGGAACGGGCGATGCCCCACAGGCGGTATGCGGGATTGCGGGCCAGGCGCTCGGCGAGGTGCCCTGCCACGAATCCATTGATGCCGGTTATCAGAATATTCATGCACCTACTATACCAGATAGCACGTATTTTTGGCACGCGCTTTGCCCTGTTTTGGGGTGTTTTGGGCAGAGAAAAGCACCTGAACCGTACGACGGTCCAGGTGCCAGGGAACGGAGCGATTAGGCGATGGGGTCACGTTCGAACGGGACACTCCCCTCGCTCAGCGGCGAGGTGTGAATGGTCCCTTCGACGGGGACGTAGGTATCGGTGATGACTTCGATGGCGACCGCTTCACGCAGTTCACGTGGTGCCTCATCGACCGAGTTGACAAACGGGTGCGTTGCTTCGATACGGTGCAAGATGTCGTTGACATCGATGTCGGTCAGTTCGTTGCGCAGAATCAATGCTTCGGCGATGGCAATGACTGCCTCGCGGTTCTGCTCGATCATGCGCCGCACCTTGCGGAACTCGTCGGCCAGGATTGCTTCGACCTGCTTTTTGATGTCGGCACTCTTCATAGCATCTTGGCCAAACGCCAGGTACGAGTACAGCGAATTGTCCATGCCGAAGGCACCCACCATGAAGGTCGCAATGCTGGTAGCCGAAATCAGATCGCCGGTCACGCCGCTCATCTGGATATCGAGGAACAACTCCTCGGCGGCACGGCTGGCCAAGGCAATCTGCAAACGGTGCAGCAGTTCGGTTTTGGTGCTGGTGTGGATCTCTTCTTCGGGCTTCCAAGCGGCGAACCCGAGTGCGTTGCCGTGCCGGATAATCGTCACCTTGGTGAGGCGTTGCTTGCGCAACAGTTTGACCATCGCATAGGCATGCCCGGCCTCGTGGTAGGCGATGCGGCGGCGCTCTTCGAACGACATACCACGGATCGGCTGGCGCAGACCGTGTTCGTGCATTTCGCGCGCCCGGGTGAAGTCCCAGTAGTTGATGGCCTGCCGGTTGTCGAAGTGGGCGTGGATGACGGCTTCGTTGATGACGAAGCGGATGGCCACCGGGGTGTAATTGATCGTGTCAGACATCATCCGGTCGATGGGCAACGGCTCGTGTTTGACCTTGGCCAAATAATAGTCGAGGATGTCGCGCCGGCCTTCGGCATCGGGATATTCGACGACGATCTTGCGGTCGAAGCGGCCCGGGCGGAGCAAGGCTGCGTCCAGCGTTTCGGCCAAATTGGTGGCTCCAATGGTCAACACCGGTGGCATGTCGGGCTTTTTGCGGCGCAGACCGAGGGTGCGCATCACTTTGCCGTACCAGGTGGTGTCTTCGGGTGGGGGGTCCATCTGCAGCAAAAGCTCATTGAGCAATCCCGAGCCAGCGCCGCCCATACCCATCATCATATTTGCGACGCCGCCGGCGTTGGCAGCCGGAGTCATACCAGTCATCGGGCCAGAGCCCATCAACGAGCTACTGCGTGCGCCGCCGATGGCGTCGATTTCGTCAATGAACAAAATACACGCACCGTATTCTTTGGCCAGCTTGCGTGCTTTGCGATAGAGCATCATGACTTTGATGCTGCCCATACCCATGAAGGCAGAGGTCAGCGACGGCGCGCTCAGGTAGCCGAACGGCACGCCGGCCTCGGTCGAAATCGCCTGCGCCAAGTAGCTTTTGCCGGTGCCCGGAGGACCGATGAGCAACACGCCACGCGTGATTTCGCCACCCATCTGCTTGAACTGCTTGGCACCCTGCAACAGCGTCACAATGCGCCGGGCGGCCTCGAGTACCTCGGGGTTGCCGCGGTAGTCTGCAAAGCTGATGCCCGTCTCGCCGGGGCGCACCCAGTAGATGCGCGTGCGCGCCATAAAGAAGTACATCAACGAGAACTGGAAGCCGATGAATATAAACAAATAGCCCATCGTGCCCAACAGTTGCAGAATGAGCGGTCCGAGCTCTTGCGTGGTCAGAAACTGCCAAGCCGATGGGACCACATTGAGCAACAGCCAGATTGCGGCGACCGCAATGGCGATGTACTTGATGCCACGGCTCAATTTGTACTGCCAACGATCAAACATGCGTGCGATGCGCACGTCGAACGCCTTTTCGGAGTCAGTAGGCTCGCCGTTCGGGCGATATGGTTCGATTGCCATAGAACGCTCCAATGGTAGATTGCGGGATGGGGGGGATTGGTTTATAACAGACAAACACCCAATAGCGACGGGCGTCGCTTGTATGAGTATAAAAAAGTCCCATATAGTTAGCAAGTTCAGAGAGATGAGCATCCGGTGAGAATAGCCCGCTCGGTCGCACGTGCAATCCTGCTTCTCTATGCCCTTGCGGTCGTATTCACCGAATGCGCGCCGACGACTGCCGTGGCAGACCCGACGTTGGCCCGGATCCGCACCAACGGTCAGCTCCGGGTGGGGTATGACCCGGGCTCGTTCCCCTTTACCACCATACGCGCCGGCCAACCTGCCGGTTACGACATTGACCTTGGCCGTGCACTCGGACAGGCCATCGGTGTGCCGGTGCTCTTTGTACCGACCGGTCTCGATGCAGCCTACGACGAGCTCCAGCAGGGGCACTTCGACCTGATTGCCTCGGCGATGCCGTATGCGCCCGAGCAAGGCTGGCGGGCGCGCTTTTCGACCGTCTACTACAACAACGGGCTGATTCCACTGGCCCGCACGACCCGCTACGATCCAACCGTCGCCGACGACGTGCCGGTCGGGGTGGTATTGGGGTCTGACGGCGACACCTATCTGCGCAGCCGCGCCCGGGCAGGCCAGCCCACGGAGGTACGCTATTTCGACACCACTGGCCAACTCTGGGAGGCACTGCAATGCGGCGACGTCAGCCGTATCATCAGCGAGCGGAGCACCACCGATGCGATGCAACGCGCCGATGCGACGTTGATTGCCGGTCCAGCCCTGTCCGATGCGCCATATGTCATCGTTTTGCCGTATGATGCACTCTATCTAACAGACATCGTCAATACGACGCTGGCGACGATGCAGGCCGATGGCCGCAGCGCCCGCATTGCAGAGCGCTGGTTGACCATCGATCCGGTGGTCTGCCCGACGCCAGAATGACACCGATTATCCACACATCGTTGTGAAAGGAGCGCACATGTCTCGCGTTCGATACGGAATCGTCGGCCTCGGCGGGATGGGGCGCCAACACGCCACCTACCTCAACGCCGGCACCATCACTGGCGCAGAGCTGACCGCTGTCAGCGACACCGCCCCCGGCGCACACGAATGGGCCCAACAGCACCTCGCGCCAACGGTTGCGTTCTATGACTCATACGCCGCCATGCTCGATTCGGGCCATGTCGATGCGGTTATCGTCGCCACCCCGCATTACTTCCACCCCGATTTGGCCGTCCAGGCGCTCCACAAGCAACTCCATGTGCTCATCGAAAAGCCCGCCGGCGTCTATACCCAGCAGGTGCGCCAGATGAACGATGTGGCCATCGCCAGCGGCAAAACCTTCGGCATCATGTACAACCAGCGCACCAATCCGGTTTTTGCCAAAGTGCGCGACCTCATCGCCAGTGG
>CAIPUQ010000069.1 GCA_903868295.1 uncultured Roseiflexaceae bacterium | reverse complement strand
TCGCGGGCGACGGATTCGATAGCGTCGAACGAGTCAGCCATGGCGAGAAAAGCCAAAGTCTCGTCGATGCCTTGGAGTTCTTCGGAGGTCTTTTGGATGCGCTCGGGTAGGCCTGCGAGGGCGGCTTTGGCCTTGTCGTAGGTTTTGAAGCGGTCCTGCGCCTGTTGCGAAGGCGGTACGCGTGGTTCGAGGGTGATGACCTGACCATCGATGACCAACTCGGTCATGTGCGGGGTGATGGTGTGCATATAGGCATAGATCATCTGGCCTTCCCAGCGCAAAAGCTCCATCCGTTCGGCACGGGTCATCTCTTGGGTCATGTTGGCGTGGACACGGGCGATGCGATCGCGGTGGTCACCGATCCGGATGCGCAAAATGTCGCGGCGGCGTTGGTAATCGCCGAGTGATTCGTGGACGTACGCATAGGCCATGATGGCGTCGTTAATGGACGCACACGGCAGTGCCCCGGGGCGATGTGTCAGCGCATAGGCTGCAAATGCAATGGGTTGGTCGTGCTCGTCGCGGATGATGCACGGAGCAGGCGGTGCCGTGAACAGCATTTGGAGTTCGCGCACCGCTGCGTTGGGATCGGTGTCTGCGCGATATGCTGCCTCGCGGGCCAGTTGAGGTGACACACCACGGTAGGTCGCAACGAGTGCTTTGGCAAGGTCGTTCTCGCTGGTCAGAGTGGCGATGAGCGGTGTTGCATCACCGTAGCGGGGATCGGCTTTGGTGGGGATGGGTGGGATGACATAGGGGTGTTGGGGCAGGGCGACGCGGCGACTAACCTTGGTCGTGACGTGCTTGACACACTCCATCACGATGTCGTTGGCATCGACCATGAATATATTGCTCCGCTGGTCCATGAGTTCGATAATCAAACGCACCGTGGTGTAGCTCACGGGGATGCTGGGATCGGGTGGTGGGGCGTCTTCGTCGGTGTTGCGTGGTTCGGTCGGTTTGACTATACTAATGATTATGATGCGTTCGAGCGCGGGTTGTTCGACAGCACTGATACGCCCACCTTCGAGGTATTTGCGCATCAACAACAAGAACGGCGTGGCGAGCTCAACCCCACGAGGGATTTTTTTGGGATGGATGGCGATGCGGGCCAATTTTGGATGCGCCGAGAGGAGCAACCATACGCGCCGGCGCTCATGATAGAGTTCGAGCGCAATGCTCTGCGGTGACGCGACCACGGTGTCTTGGATTTTGGCGCCGATATAGGCGCGGAGTTCGCCACATACTGCGGTGACGGCGAGTGTGTCTATGGTCATAGCGCTAGTATACCCCGCATGGGGCGCGACGGGGAACGCAGTCGGAGAGGGTGGTACATGATGATCGAAAACGACCTCAATCCGCTGTTGCAGGGTAAACAGGCGTACCCGTTGATGGTGGTTATTTCGGGGCCATCGGGTGTCGGCAAAGATGCGTTGCTCCTGCGGCTGCGCGAGCTCGACGAGGCCTTCCACTTCGTGGTCACGGCGACGAGTCGCCCGCCGCGGCCCAACGAGCAGCACGGTGTGGATTATTTTTTTTATGACAAAGCCGGCTTCGAACTGCTGATCGAGCAGCAGGAGCTGGTTGAATGGGCCGAAGTATACGGACATTACAAGGGCATCCCCAAGCAGAGCATCCGGGCAGGCTTGGATTCGCAGCGCAATGTGATTATGCGGATCGATGTGCAGGGAGCGGCCACCCTCAAAGGACTCATCCCGGCGGCTGTGCAAGTCTTTCTTGCGCCAGGCAGCATGGAAGAACTCAAAGCACGGTTGGCCGGCCGGGGCACCGAATCAGCGGAACAGTTCGCACGGCGCATGCACCACGCAGAGCGCGAAATGGCGCAGGTAACGGCGTTTGATTATGTGGTGTTCAATCACGAAGAGCGCCTTGATGACGCAGTCCAGCAAATCCGGGCTATTATTATGGCAGAACAACAACGTGTCCGACCGCGTCACGTCACGGTATAGGAGTCGTCAATGGCTAATTTGTATGACCAGTTCCAAATTGATATGAGAGAAGCGATGAAGGCACGCGACAGTGTGCGCGTCAATGTCTTGCGGATGGCCATGAGTGCTATTAAGTCGTCGCTGTCGAACCAGGTCAAGCAGGCCTATGATGCCGCAGGTGGCGAGGCTAACATGGCAGCTGCCGAAGCAGCGGCGCAAGCAGTCGTGCTCAGCGACGTGCAGGTACAGGACATCGTCGCCAAGGAAGTCAAACGCCGCCGTGAAGCTGCAGAGATGTTCCGCAAAGGGAATCGCATGGATCTGGTCGCTACCGAAGAGGCCGAAGCCGCCATATTGGAGCAGTATTTGCCCAAGATGATGAGCGCTGACGATCTGCGTCCGCAGATTGTGGCATTGTTGGCAGAAATCGGCGCAACGGGTGTGGCTGATATGAACAAAGCAATGCCTGTGGTGATGCAGCGTTACAAAGGACTCGCCGAAGGTCGGGTGCTCAATCAACTTGTACGCGAAACGTTAGGCGCATGAACAGCTACACCGCCCGTATTCGTAGCATCATAGAAAGGCTCGCACCACACTGGTTTTGGCTGGTGAGCGCGAGTGTGATGCTCTGTTATTGGGTGGTTTTGGCATTCCAACCGGGGAATGTGCAGGGCATCGTGATTGGCGAGCCGAGCAGCATGACCATTTATGCGCCGCGTACTATCACCTACACCAGCACACTCCTGACAGACCAGGTCCGTGATGCCGCAGCCAACTCGCCTGCGCTCGAGGTCGTCGTGGTCAATGAAACCCTCTTGGACGACGCACGCAAAGACTTGGCAGCAATCCTCGCTGAAATTGCAACTATTCGGGCAAACGGCCGTGAGTACGCAGCCCGGGCACAACAAATCGATGCCCTAGACGATGGTCTGGATGTTGCGCTGGTGCCGACCGACACGGCCCGCCAAATCATGAAGCTGAAAGACCGTGAGTGGGATGCGTTGTCGCGGGTGATCTTGGCCGTGTACGACGATGCCGTGCGTGCAGTGTCGCAGCGGATCGATGCACAGACTGCAGAGCGACTCACCCGCGAAATTGTACCCCTCGCCATTGATGCACAGATTGGCGCATTGACAAGTACTGACGATGCGATGCAGGCGTTGATTGCCCGATTTGTCACACCGTTCCTCAAAATCAACGTTTCCATCGATCAAGTAGCTACCACTGCTGCCCGCCAAAAAGCCCGTGCCGAGACCCCGTTGCAAATGAGTAGTTTGCAGATGGGCCAGACAATTGTCAGCAAGGGCGATATCTTGGATGCGGTGCAATACGAAAAGCTCCAAATGTCTGGCCTGCTCGCAAGCACCACCAATTGGAATCAAGTCGCGGGCCAAATCCTGCTTGCTATCGGTATGGCGTTGCTGTTGTCGTATACCCTTTGGCGTAACGAAAAGCGCTCTGGGCGAAAGCCCCGCGAACTCTTCGCGGTGACTGCATTGGTTATCGCGGTGGTTGTCTGCACACGCGTGCTTGCCTGGTTGAACGCCGGGTACATTTTGGCGACACCGATTGTGATGATGATGATGATTTTCAGTGCATTATTTGGCATACGCACCGCGAATCTCATCACGATGAACGTGGCACTCATGGTCTTGGTAATTGCCAACGGATCAGTGGTCTACAGTCTGCCACCGTTGGTGGGTGCACTGGTTGCTGGGATGTTGATCCGCAATGTCACGCGCTCACGTGTGTTTGTGGTCGCGGGTTTGGGTGCCGCTGCGGCGAGTGCGGTGGTGCTGATCAGCGTGACCTTGTTGACTGCCGTTACCATCGAATGGAACGACTTGGCACCATTGTTGGTGTATAGCGCGTGTGGATCAATGCTCTCGGCGTTGCTAGCGCTCGGCCTCTACAATGTGGTAGGTCGGTTGGCTGGGATTCTCACGCCATTGATGTTGCTCGAGCTGGCACACCCTGCCGAGCCATTGGTTCGTCGGTTGATGCGCGAGGCTCCGGGCACATATGCGCATAGCATTGCAGTAGGTAATCTGGCAGAGAGTGCGGCCGAGGCCATTGGTGCTGATGGCTTATTGTTGCGGGTTGCGTCGTACTTCCACGATATCGGCAAACTCAAGCGGCCGTATTTTTTTGTGGATAACCAAAACGACGGCGTCAACTTGCACGATACATTGCCCCCCAACGAAAGTGCGCGAATTATCATCGATCATGTGCGTGATGGCATTGTGATGGCGAACGCAGCCGGACTCCCCGAGGTCATCACTGCATTTATTCGGACGCATCACGGTACCTCGCAGGTTCGTGCATTTGTGAACAAAGCGGTCGCTGCAGGGATAGCCTACGACGAAGCAGAGTACACGTACCCCGGACCGATTCCCTATACCCGTGAACATGCGTTGTTGATGCTGGCAGATAGTGTCGAAGCGACGGTACGCTCCAAAATCCAGAGCGGTTCACTTGTCTCGGCGAGTGATGGCACGGGCTACCAGTTCGATGCGGTGATTACGTCTATCATCGAAGACCGATTGGCCAGCGGACAACTGGCCGATACTCCGATTACCATTGCTGAACTGAAGCGCGTCCACGAGGCGTTTGTCAAAACGCTCAAGGGAATTTATCATCCGCGGATCGACTATTCGCCCAAAGAGAAGCGCACCGCCGATCCTGTCGTGGTGCCACAAGGACACGTCTAATGCACTACAGCGTGGATGTACAGGTTGCAGATGGGTTGCTACCGGCAGTGGTCGATACCCAGCTCGTTGAACGGGCGGTCCGCACAACGTTGACACAACAGGCGTATGCACATATCGTCGAAGTCAGTATTTATGTCACAACCGCTGAAGAAGTCCAACAACTCAATCGCGATTATCGTGCGAAAGATGCGCCAACGGATGTGCTTTCGTTTGCCGATGACGGCGCCGACAGCCCGTTTGTTTTGCCGCCAGATATGCCGCGGTACTTGGGTGATGTCGCGATCTCGTGGCCGCATGTGGTGGCCCAGGCAGCCGAATACGGCCACTCAGATGCCCGTGAACTCGCGTTTTTGACAGTCCATGGTGTATTGCATTTGTTGGGATACGATCACGAACGCAATGCCGAGGCAGATGCCGAAATGCGCGCATTGCAAGATATCATCATGACGCTCTTGGAACTCCCCCGTGAATAGCCACGAC
>CAIPUQ010000068.1 GCA_903868295.1 uncultured Roseiflexaceae bacterium | reverse complement strand
TTTGCTCTGGCATGGGCCACACTCGTCTATGCACCGGTCGCCCACTGGGTCTGGGGCGTGGGTGGGTGGATCCGCACCATGGGTGCACTCGACTTCGCTGGCGGCACCGTCGTCCACATCACATCGGGTGTATCTGCACTGGTCTGTGCCCTCGTACTGGGCAAACGCCTCGGGTACGGTAAAGACTCGATGCAACCGCACAATGCGACACTGACGCTGTTGGGTACCGGTTTGCTCTGGTTCGGGTGGTTTGGCTTCAATGCCGGCAGCTCATTGGGTGCAAATGGCCTCGCAGCCAGCGCATTCGTCACCACGCATGTCGCTGCAGCAGCGGGTATGTTGGCATGGCTGGCCGCGAGTTGGGTCCGCCACCGCAAGACCAGTGTCCTCGCGGCATCGGCAGGCGCTGTGGCCGGGTTGGTCGGGATTACGCCGGCGGCAGGCTTTGTGACGCCAATGGCAGCGATTTTTATCGGGCTCAGTGCAGGCGCAGTCTGCTTCTGGGTGACCGAGTTCGTGGTCCGAGGTCGTGTCGATGATGCACTCGACGTCTTCGGGGTGCATGGAGTCGGCGGTATTGTCGGCGCATTATTGACCGGCGTCTTTGCCACCAAAACCGTCAATGCCGCCGGAGCAGATGGTCTGCTGTATGGCAATCCGCAGCAACTCATCACCCAAATCGTGGCGGTTCTGGTCGTTGCAGCGTATGCAGCTATCGTGACCTATGTGCTCCTCAAAATCATCGATGCAACGATTGGTATCCGTGTCTCAGAAGCCGAGGAGAACGAAGGTCTCGACGCGTCACAACACGGTGAATCTGCCTACACAACCGTCTAATCACCCACGGTGTCTGCGGTGTTGAAACGAGCACCTCATGATACGGACTCGCACAGAGTTCTCGCCCCGCATCCTGCGCCATGCACCGTTCTGTGCTGCATTGCCTCGGATGTGGGGTATTCGTTGAATATGCATCACAACGAATCGTCGATTGCTCTTTTTCTCTTCACAAAAAGACAAACACCGGTTATCGAAATGTGCTTTTTTGCTTGACAAAAATTGTGCATTTCAGTACCATAAACCTACCCCTCATACATGCAATGATGCACCAGTGACACCTCGTTGTGGTGTGCTGGTTTTCTTTTCCCTTTGTTTGCGCGAAGGAGCAACCATGACCCCATCTAGCCTCCCACAACCCCGTGGACTCTATGACCCGCAATTCGAACACGATGCCTGCGGCATCGGTTTTGTGGCACGCCTGAACAATAACCCGCAACACGATGTGCTTGCGATGGCGTTACAGTCGTTGGCGAGTATGGAGCATCGTGGTGCGGTGGCGGCAGATGGCAAAAGTGGTGACGGTGCGGGCGTCCTTACGCAGATCCCCGCTGCCTTTGTAGCGCACGAACTCAACACCCATAACATCAGTGTCGATACCACGCATATCGCCGTTGGTATGATTTTTTTGCCCCGCGACGAATCGGTTCGTACCACCATTCGTGCGCTCTTTGCAGCAGCGGCCACCAAACTCAACCTGAGCATCATCCACTGGCGCACCGTCCCCACCGACGCGGCGTTTCTGGGTGATCGTGCAGCATTGTCGTGCCCTGTCATCGAACAGTGCTACATCGTGCCACAGACTGCCGTTGTCGATGCACAGCGCTACGAACGGAGCCTCTATCTGTTGCGCCGCGACATGGAGGCCATCGGCCAACAACGCGGGTATTCGGGCTTTGCAATCCCTTCGCTATCACACCGCACGATTGTCTACAAGGGGCTGGTAACTGCCAAGCACCTCCCGGATTTTTACACCGATTTGCGGAATCCACTCTACAAAACTGCCGTGGCTGTCTTCCATCAGCGCTATTCGACCAACACATTCCCAACGTGGGAACGTGCCCAGCCGTTCCGCATGCTCTCGCACAACGGCGAAATCAACACGCTGACCGGCAATGTGATGTGGATGCAAGCCCGCGAATCAGCCTGGCACAACGCCGGTTGGAACGGTGCCGAATCGGTGCCCGTGCGGTCTGACCTGGGTGCCCGCGTAGCAGCCACCGGT
>CAIPUQ010000067.1 GCA_903868295.1 uncultured Roseiflexaceae bacterium | reverse complement strand
TGCTGCGCCGCGCGATGTCGGTGGCTACCTCCAGAGTATCTTCTTTGTCGCCACACTCAATCCG
Organism: uncultured Roseiflexaceae bacterium; assembly: GCA_903868295.1. Classification (GTDB taxonomy): domain Bacteria; phylum Chloroflexota; class Chloroflexia; order Chloroflexales; family Roseiflexaceae; genus UBA965. Next base: position 2,784 of record CAIPUQ010000067.1, on the reverse strand, counting down.
GCGGTCCTCCCCAGTGAGATGGGCTTTTGGTGGAGCCTCGGTGCCGAAGAAGCGTTTTATCTACTGTTCCCCCTCGTGTTGTTGCCGTTGCTCCGGCTCCTCCCAGGGATCCGCGCATACATGGTGGCACTGTCACTTATTGGGTTGAGTGCCTTCGCGGTGCGGACTGTACTAGCGCTGGTGCTCCCCGCCGACATAGCCGGCAATGTCAGTTACGCCATCTATGCGCGCCTTGATTCGCTGATCTGGGGCGTGCTGATTGCGGTGGTACGGGTACGTCGGGCGGATTGGTATGCCTGGCTGGCAGCCCATGGTGCACCCATCGGGCTGGTGTGTGCAGCAGTCGGCGTGATGGTGTTGGTCGATGCGCCACGATGGCTGGTCGCCAGCATCGTGCTCGGGCACACGGCCATGACCGTCGGTGCAGCACTGCTCATCCCCGCACTCGAACGCTGGCAGACCCTGGGCGGGCCACGCCGCGATTGGATGGTGCGCTCGGTCGCACTCATCAGCTATTCGCTCTACCTCTATCACAGCATGTGGGAACAGCGCGTGCACCTGTGGTTTGGGTCGGCGACGACCTGGTCTGAGTGGGTGCGGAACGTGGCCGTGTACCTAGGTGGTGCAGTCATTTTGGCGACGCTGAGCTATCGGCTCGTCGAGGTGCCGGTGCTGCGCTGGCGAGACGAAAAACACAGGGAAGAATTATGAATTATGAATTATGAATTAGGAATTCGGAATTCGGATAGATGATTGCATTTGCTTGGTAATGATTTGGTAACGCCCATGGACTACGCTTCGAGCAAGTATTTGCAGAGGAGCACTCATGAAGAAGCCGAACATCGTTGTCGACAAGAGTTACGCATTTGCGCTGAGGGTACTCCGGATCTACAGAGCACAAGCCAGCGACCATACACTGAGACCATTGTTGATTCAACTGGTACAATCTGCCACAAGCATCGGCGCAAATGTCCACGAAGGGATTGCTGCGGAGTCACGTGCCGACTTTCGTCACAAAATGGCAATTGCCTACAAAGAGGCCAATGAGTGTGTGTTTTGGTTGAATATTTTGCACGATGCGTCCTGTATAACTCCGGATGTGTATGAGCAATGCTACCCACTCGGTGTGGAACTCACGAAGATACTCGGAAGCATCAACAAAACGCTCAAGGAAAAAGCCTCCTAACGCCATCGCGTCAACGGACTCTTCCTTGTGGATCATAATCGCTTCGTTTTCATCGTATTTCTACAAAACCCATTCATAATTCCACATTCATAATTCATAATTCTTCATTCATCATTCCCAACGCACGAGCGCCCCTGACTGTCGTCAGGAGCGCTCGTGCGTTGGAGCTCGTTAGCGGGTGATGCGGAACGGTGTCGGCATGATGGTAGGCTCAGCGGTAGGGACTTCGGTCGGGGCAACTGTTGGTTCAGCAGTAGGGACCTCGGTCGGGGCAACCGTTGGCTCAGCGGTAGGGACCTCGGTTGGAGCAACCGTAGGCTCAGCAGTAGGGACCTCGGTCGGAGCAACCGTTGGCTCAGCAGTTGGGACTTCGGTCGGGGCAACTGTTGGTTCAGCGGTAGGGACTTCGGTCGGAGCAACTGTTGGTTCGGCAGTGGCCGTTGGTGGGACTGCGGTGGCCGTTGGGACCACGACGGTGCGGGTCGCCGTTGGGATTATCGATGCAGGGATGCGGACCATTGCAATGCGACTGACGGCACGGGTACCGGCGACGTCCGTCACGACCAGGTGGTAGGGGAACGACCCGCTGCTGGCGTTGCTGACGCGGATACTGGCGACGCGACCGGTGCCGACCACTGCACCAGGTGCCGTGGGGGTGCCGCTATACCAGGTGTAGGTCAATGCACCAGCGCCACCGGTTGCTGCAGCACTCAGGCTGAACACTGCATCACTGCCAGACCAGCGTGCGGTCACACTCGTGGTCGAGCTGATGATCTTGATGGCTGGGACAACGATACGGACGACTGCAGTGCGTGAGGTAATCATGTCGCCGTTTGCATCGGTTACTTCAACACTGTAGTTGCGGGGGGCATCGGTGATCGCGCCAAAGGCGACCAGCAATGTGGGATTCGTTCCGACCGATGCACCTTCGAGGAGCCAGTTGTAGCTGTATGGTGCGACTCCACCCCGGGCTCGTACATACAAGACTGCCTTGGATGTCGTAGCGGTGCGCCAGACGACATTGGTGTTGGCGGGCTCGGTGATGAACGCAAGTGGTTCGGCCGTCACATTCACGTTGATGGTCGACGAATCGACGAAATCGCCGTTTGCATCGGTGACTTGTGCCCAGTAGGCGTACACACCGGGGATCAGGTCCAAGCTGATGCTGCTCCCGCTGTCGATGGATATACTGGTGTCGCCCGAATCACCCTCGTACCAGATGGTGTCGTATGGCTTGGTGCCGCCCTGGGCCTCGACCTTGAGTTGGACCCGCTTGCTGCCTTCGCGGGCAATCACATCGAGGTCGCCGGTCTGCGATTTGATCGCCAACGGTGTCTCACCGGGGACCAAGAATTCGACGGCGATTTCGTTCGAGTCGACGGTGGTGCCGGCACGATCGGTCACCTGTGCCCAGTAGGTGTAGCTGCCGGGGGTAATGCGGATGCGGGCCTCGGAGCGTGAACTGACTGGTGCGCCGGTATCGCCCAGTGTGCCCTGATACCAGATGTAGGTGTAGGGTTTGACGCCGCCCTGTACTTCGACTTTGAGCTCGATGCGTTTGCTCTCGTCGGCTGACTCAAATGACATATCGCGTGATT
>CAIPUQ010000066.1 GCA_903868295.1 uncultured Roseiflexaceae bacterium | reverse complement strand
TGTTGCGGCGCACGATGTAGGGGACCTCGGTGCCCGCATCGCGGCGTCGGATGAGTTCGGCAATGTGCGTATCCATCCCGGCCGGTGTGTCACCGGGGGTGAAGCGCAGAAATGACCAGATAGATGGCTCGGCCCCCGCAGCAATCAGCCCTTCGCGATGTTGCTGCGGATCGAGTGCCTCGAGGGTGACGAGGGTGCCGTCGAAACGGGGACGCGTAATCCATGTTGAACGCATGGGGAACTCCAGTGCGGTGTGCAAACAGACGGCGGCATTTTGTAGGCGTGGGTACAAGCCCACCGCGGAACGTTTTACTGGTGCGTGTACCAATGGGCCGGCGCGGCAGATCCGTCTGTGCATGCAAACGCTGGGTTGGTACCTTTTCCCATACACGACCAATCAACAACACCCCTGGGCCATCTGATCGGGGGTATGCCCTTGATCGATGATGTGTTGCTGGTACGGGCGCTTCTGGATCCACGGTGCGGGCTCGGGGTCGGGTCGACGCTGCATCGTGCGGCCATTGAGGATGGTTCGTTCGCACCGCAACAGGCTCGTCCCGGTCCGACTGGCCATGGCGATGTCATAGAAATGGAAGGTGCCAGTAAGTTGCCGCATCAGGGCGACATCGGCGTACGCACCGACCGACAGCGTGCCGACGTCGCGCAGGTTGAGAATCTGCGCAGGGCGCTGTGTGGCAGCGGCGACGACGTCGTCGAGTGAGACACCGATGGCCATGAATTTGCTCATGCAGGTGGGCATGTCGAACATCGGACCGTGCACGCTGAGTTGATGCATGTCGGTCGAAATAGCATCGGGCAGCACGCCGGCTGCCAGCATACCCTCGGCGACGGCGAAATCGAACGAACCGGCACCATGGCCCACATCGAGGATGACCCCCCGTTTGGCGGCGGCGATGATGCTGGGGTGCGGCGTGCCGTCGCCATGCGTGATGCGCATTGTGCCGCCGGTGTAGCAGTGCGTCAAGATATCGCCAGCATTGAGGTAGGTCAATACCTCATCGAGGGCTGGTGGCCCCGACCCAATGTGTACCATCAGTGGCAATCCGGTACGGTCTGCCACCACGCGGGCACGGCGCAGTGGTTCGAGCCCGTTGGTGCCGACGGTTTTTTCTTCGATGCGGGCTTTGATGCCCACGATGATGTCACGGTGTTGGGCCACGACAGCGCAACAGATATCGACGTCGCAGTTGTCGAGGTTGTAGTGTTCGCCGAACGGGGCCGTCAGACCGACAGCCGATATGTTGAGGAAGGTGACCACGCGGCTATCGGTGCGGCGCATCACATACTCACGCAGCCCGACGAAGTTGTACGCGCCGGCAGAACCGACATCGACCCAGGTGGTGACACCGCTGCGGGCGGCGATTGCATCGGGTTCGATGCCCCAGTAGGTGACCCCGTGGTAGACGTGCGTGTGGAGGTCGACGAGCCCCGGCAACACCAGCAAACCGCCCGCGTCAATACGCTGATGGGCGTCTGCGTGGGACAAATCCGGCTCGACTGCAGCCACCCGGTCGCGGGTCAGTGCAACGTCAAAACGACCGTGCCGGCCATTGGCCGGGTCGATGACTGTGCCACCGTGGATAATCGTGTCGTAACGCATGGGTCAGGCTCCCAGGTAGGCGATGACGTCTATTTCGACCAGCAAACCACCGAGTTGGCTGCCGACGGTCGTCCGGACGGGTTTGGGATCGTTGAAATACGTCGCGTAGACCCCATTGTAGCCATCAAAATCCGCCATGTCGGAGAGGTGGACGGTCGCCTTGACGACATCGTCCATGCCTGCACCGGCTGCGGCGAGCAGGAGTTTGATGTTTTCGAGGGTGCGCGCGGTCTGTTCTTCGATGGTGGTGCCGACGATTTCGTCGGTGTTGGGGTCGATCGAGACTTGCCCCGACACATACAAAAAATCCCCGACACGTAAGATCGGGGTGTATGCGCCGCCGGGTTGAGGGCCGTTTTTGACGGTGACTGCGTGTTTGGGCATGGTGTACCTCCTTTAAGGGGTTGCGGCAGCTTCGAGTTGTGCGAGCAGCACGACAAACGGGGTGTTATCGGCTGCCAAGAAGGTGTATTCGGGGAAGAATCCCGCGCGCTGCCAGACCGCCAACCCCGATGGATGATCATGCGGGACGGTGACACGCAAGGTGCGTCGGCGCGTGGTGCGTCGTGCGTATGCGGTGACCGACGCACAGACCGCGTAGCCACGGCGGGTGTTGACCAAATCTGGCCGGATGCCCGCCATGATGTCGTCGGCATCCTCGTGGAACGGTGCGCCCACGGGTTGGGCATGCGACCCGATGACCGCAAACCCGATGAGCTGCTGGAGCACATCGCGGATTTGATAGCAGCGGTGGTCGGGGTGACACAGCCATTGTCGTTCGAATGGATCGTCGCTGAAGGTGTATCGTGCCATCGTACCGTCGTAGCGCCAGGATTGGATGCGGGCCGCGCTCGCTTCGTCCATGGGGGTCAGGGTCAAATTAGGGATAGCGTGTTTTGGGGGGACTACTGACATATATAGTATCTCTGGCACATTCGAACACCTAGATGTAGTCTAGCACCCGGGTTTTGGTCGTGCAGTCCTGCGGGTTACACAACGCTGACGTTTCACTTTCGGATTCTCAACAGCAGCTGGTAGTACGAGGGAGCGTCGTTTTATGCGTCGTGT
>CAIPUQ010000065.1 GCA_903868295.1 uncultured Roseiflexaceae bacterium | reverse complement strand
TTACGGTGTGCGCAAATCGACGAACGGGATGTCATCGCCGATGGCGGACGTAGTGCCGCCGTATCCATTATCGGACCCATTGCCGAGTTGACCCGCATTCCCTACGCCGAAGCATTTGACGGCATTCGTCGTCATCAAGACACAGGTATGACGCTCGCCCATGGTGACCTGCGCAGGTACGAGACCAGTACCGAGGTTGACGGCGCTCAGCGCAGCCATCTCACCCACATCATCACCGTGATTTTCGGTATTCCCCACCCCGAGTTGTCCGTCGCTGTTTTGGCCCCAGCATTTGAGGGTGCTGTTGTCGAGGATTGCGCAGGCATAGTCGAGGTCCGCACGCCGTGACGCATACACCGTGGTGGCGGTGCGACCGACGCCGAGGTTGATTGGTAAGAGATTGGTCATCTCGCCAGAATCATCGCCGATGGTGGTGGTCGAGTCTTGGCCCAGCTGTCCGCTTGCGTTGTAGCCCCAGCACTTGACTGTGCCGTTGTCCAATACCGCACAGGTGAAGTAGCCGCCAGCAGCGATAGCCGTGGCCGTTCGTCCAGTACCGAGATCCACGGTGGGCATCGCGCTCGCCAACTCGGCATAGCCGCGATTGGCACTGTCGTCATACCCGAGTTGACCGTACTGATTGAAGCCCCAGCACTTGACTGTGCCGTTGTCGAGGATGGCGCAGGTGTGATTGGCACCCGCCGACACCGCTGTCGCGGTGCGACCAATCCCCAGGTAGACTGCAGACCAGCTGGTACCGAGTTGCGCGGTGGTCTGGACACTCCCCGAGACACCGAGTTCTCCGTAGATATTTGGCCCCCAACATTTGACTGCACCAGAAGCTAACAGTGCGCAGATGTGGGTATCACCTTCGCTGAGCGATACCGCGTAACTGCCGCCGAAATCTACGGGCGTCATAGCACTACCCATTTCGCCTGGCTCATCGCCTATGCTTAATCCATTCACGCCGTTGCCGAGCAGATAATCATCGCCACTGCCCCAGCAGACAGTCTCGTTGTCGACCCGGATGGCACAAGTGGTATGGTGCTCACCTGCGGTGACGTAGCGCACGGCTTGCCCGATGTTGACGGCGGGCACCCCTGTGCCGACTTCGCCGGCATCATTGCCATAATCGTTGGTATCACCGAGACCCAATGCACCCAGATAATTCTGCCCCCAGCACTTGAGTACACCGTCTGTCCGGATCGCACAGCTGTAGTTTTTGCCCGCTGCAACCATCGGTGAATAGGACAGGGGGGTCATACTCGGCGTGAGTGTTTTGCTTGGGGTGAGTGTCTTGGTCGGAGTGAGTGTCTTGGTCGGAGTGAGTGTCTTGGTCGGGGTTTTGCTCGGTGTTGCAGTAGGGGTCGGGGTGAATGCAGTGACAGAACCGAGCTGGACAATCGGCAACGCATCACCAGTCGTTGCGAGGGAATCTCCATAGGCTTCTCCGCTGCCGTTCCCGAGCTGACCCGCACCCCCATAGCCGAAGCATTTGACGGCATTCGGCGTCATCAAGACACAGGTATGACGCTCACCCATGGCGACCTGTGCGGGTACGAAGCCGGTACCGAGATTCACTGTACCCAGTTCTGCCATTTCGCCGCTCTCATCACCACGGTGATTGGTGTCCCCCAAACCGAGTTGACCATTCCCATTCTCACCCCAGCATTTGAGGGTGGCGTTGTCGAGGATAGCACAGACGTAGTCGAGGTCTGCGCGCCGTGACGCATAGATTTTGGTGGCAGTGCGGCCTAAACCGAGGTTGATAGGCAGCAGGTTCTCCCCCATCTCGTTGATACCATCGCCGAGGGTGTCGGTCGAGTCTTGGCCGAGCTGGCCACTTGCGTTATAGCCCCAGCACTTGACGGTGCCAGTATCCAAAACAGCACAGGTGAAGTAGCCGCCAGCAGCGATTGCAATGGCCGTCCGTCCGGTGCCGAGATCAACGGTGGGCATCGAGCCAGCCAGTTCGGCATAGCCGCGATTGTCAATGTCTTCATAGCCCAATTGCCCATAGTTGTTGAGTCCCCAACATTTGACGGTGCCGTTGTCGAGGATGGCGCAGGTATGGAAAGCACCTGCAGACATTGCTGTGGCGGTGCGACCACTGCCCAGATAGACGGCAGACCAGTTGGTCCCCATCTGTTCTGAGGTTTGGACACTCCCAGAGACACCGAGTTCTCCGTAGTTATTTGGCCCCCAACATTTCACCGCACCGGTTGCGAGCAATGCGCACATGTGGGCATCGCCTTGGCTGAGCGAAACTGCATAACTCCCGCCGAAGTCGATAGGCGTGAGTGCGCTCCCCATGTCGCCGGGTTCGTCGCCGAGCTCTGGGTTGTATACCCCGGTGCCATGGAGCCAATCACCACCATTCCCCCAACAAACGGTCTGCGTGTCTATGCGAATGGCGCACGTGGTGTTGTGTTCACCTGCGGTGACATGCGTGACGACTTGGCCGATATGTACCTGCGGCAATCCGTCGCCCACTTCTGTGGGTTCGTCGCCATACATTGTTGTATTTCCCAACCCTAATTGGCCCGCCCCATTGTCGCCCCAGCATTTGAGTGCTCCGTTTGTCTGGATTGCACAGCTATAATTGTGGCCGGCTGCAATCATGGGTGCATACGAGACCGGGGTTCTGCTGGCTGTTGCGGTTTTGGTCGGAGTTTTGGTTTTGGTGCGGGTCTTGGATTTGGTTGGAGTTTTGGTTTTGGTGCGGGTCTTGGATTTGGTCAGGGTTTTGGTTTTGGTGCGGGTCTTGGATTTGGTCGGAGTTTTGCTACGGGTGGGTGTTTTCGTCGCAGTCCGTGTTTTGGTTGCTGTCGCGGTTGCGGTGTTCGTCGCGGGCGGTGTATTCGACGAAGTCGGGGTCGGAGTGACTGTCGATGCTGCGACGGTGAAGCCAAGGCTCATCGCAATTAGATTCTCACCCATTTCGTTCGATTCATCACCGACATATATCACACTGCCCGCGGAGAATCTGAGTGTGTTTTCTCCCCAGCAGACAATGTCGGCACTACTGCGGAGCGCGCACGCAAAACCATTACCGGCTTTTACGGCCAAAACCGTCTTGTCGGTACCGACATCGACGTAACCGAGGGTGGCCATGTCCCCGGTGACCTTCCCCCGTGCGTTGCTATCACCATAGCCGAGTTGACCAAAAAGATTGTTTCCCCAACATTTTGTTTTGCCGTTGGTCAGCAGCGCACAGGTGAAATTAGCCCAATTCTTCATCGTGGTCGATACCGATGCCACCGACTCCCCGCCTAGGTTGATTGCGAGCAGATTTTCGCCCATCGTCGCACTGCTGTTACCGCGCCTGGTCGTGTCGTCATAGCCGAGTTGGCCGTCGGTGTTGATGCCCCAACACTTGAGCGCCCCATTGTCGAGCACTGCACAGGTCGATTCATATCCAGTCGTTATGGCGGTGACTGTCCGGCCTGTACCGACATTTACTACCGGCAGGTTATCGCCCATTTCGCCGCTTTCATCACCGCGATGCTCGGTGTCGCCCAACCCGAGCGCGCCACTCCAGTTTTCGCCCCAACATTTGAGCGCACCTGTTTGTAGAATTGCGCACGTGCGCCCGACCCCAGCAACGACATCGACTGCATAGAGCCCGGTACCGAGATCGACAAATTGCAGGTCAGCGCCCATTTCGTTTTCTTCATCACCCACCTTGTTCATTGTCCCAACGCCCAATCCACCGTAATCATTCCTGCCCCAGCAAGTCAGTGCGTTGTTTTCGAGGATGGCACAGGTGTGGTCGTAGCCGGCTACGATGTGCTTCGCGGTGTGAGCACCCAGATTGGCCGTGAGCAGATCAGCGCCCATCTCGTCGGGTTCGTCGCCGCGATTGAGATCCGAACTAATCCCCAGCTGACCGACATTGTTCAACCCCCAACAGGCGACCGCGCCAGTATCGAGGATGACACACGCATGCAAATTACCGACGGTCAGTGCTTTGGCGGTGTGACTGCCCAGATCGACGATGGGCAATGTCGTACCATCGGATTCGCCGGGTATTCCGAGATAGCTTAGTGCCTCATTGCCCAGCTGCCCAAACCCGTTGTAGCCCCAACATTTGACCGTACCCGCATCCGATAACGCACAGGCAAAGTTCTCGCCGGTCCCGTATTGCGTGGGTTGACTGACGCGCGCTTGTGCTCCCGATGTGGCAGGCTGCATTGCACTCACTGCTGCCGATATGACCAGCACACTACCTAGCAAGAACAACAAAAATCGTCGCATCGGTGTGCTCCAAGTAATTGAAATAAATGAATCTGCTCAGTGTACAAAATCATTCTCTACAAATTCTATACATGCGAAAACGCCCATCTCCAGTTTTTTCTGCATCTCTCTGTTGTATGGCAGATTAACATTTGTGTTAATTGTTTATTTTTTGTGTGCATTGCTATTGATTTGTTCAGATTATTAACAAAATACTATCAATCAGATTTGCCAGCCCGCAACAAGCAGCCCGTCTTCTCTCAGGGCAGTCAGCCAACATACCGATGACGCGGCTACAGAACTATTCATAGGAGATATTTATAGACACAGAAAACCGCACGCGCCACGCCGCGTGCGGGAGATCGACCCCGAGTGTGGTCGCACGTGCTATGGGATGGTGGGGGTAGCGACAAAGGTCGCAGTTATTGAAGGGGTGCTGATCTTGGTGGAGCTACGGGCGGAAGCACGGGTTTATGTGACGCGCCTTCTGATGCCTGCTTCAGGCATTTCATCGACAAAAAAATTGGAACATCTCTCTGCATGCATGTGCTGCTCAGCGAAACAACTGTGTACCGAGGTCCTCGTATGTCCCGTCAAATGGGCAGGCGTTGCGTAACGGGCAATGTTCGCAATACACATTTTCGGTGTAGCGCTGCAAGTTTTCTCGATTAAAAATATACGGTTTGTGACTGAATGTACTGGCAATCCACTGCCACGATAAGTTATTACTGGCGGGATCACCGTCGAGTAAATGTTGCAAAAACCATCGTGCACCAGCCTGCCAGCGCACCCGCCGCCAGTGCACCACATAGGCCGCCAGCCACATGCGCGCGTGATTGTGCAGGTAGCCCGTGGTATGCAACTCTGCGACGAATCCATCGATACACGCGAGCCCGGTCTGTCCCGCGCGGATGTCATCGGGGAGTTGCTTGGCATAGGCGCTGGCAGGGTATCCGGTTTTGTAGGGCTCACGGTCATACCAGACCCCATCGCCAATCGCCGCATAGACTCGTTGCCAGTAGTCACGCCAGGCCAATTCGTTCAGCAGTTTTTCGCCATCGTTCGCCTTGGTGACCCGCGCCAATACCGCATCACGCACCTGTGCCAACGACAGCACCCCGTGGCGTATGTAGGGGCTCAGCCCGGTCACGGCACCGGTCAGATGATTGCGCGTCTGTGCATAGCGTTGTGGATCGATCGGTGCCAATTGCTCCTGGGCAGTAGCGAGCCCACCCAGCGTGTCTGATACTGCATCGTCCGCGTCGACCACATCGGCAAAGGTGGTGCGAATATAGGCGATGAGGGCGGCGCGGTCCGCAAAGCTCCGCTGTAATGGGCTGTCGGTCATTGTTCGGTCCCTTCGCTGAGGCGTTCGAGCCAGATGACTGCCTGCGTCTGTATCGCACTGCGCTGGTCATCATCCACGTGGCGCAGGCCGAGAACGGCAGGTCCCATGCGCGGATTGGCTTGTAAGCGGGGTTGATGGGTAAGCAGAAAGTTCCAGTACAACAGTGTATACGGGCACGCATCGGGACCCGTACGCACGGCGGGGTCATAGCGACAGCCCGCGCAGTAGTTGCTCATGCGCTTGATGTATGCCCCCGACGAGATATACGGCTTGGTGGCAATCAATCCACCGTCGGCATTGAGCCCCATGCCACTGACGTTAGGCCACATCACCCAGTCGTATGCATCAATATACCCCGCCAAGAACCACTCATTCACCGCGACCGGGTCGATACCTGCCAGCGTGCAGAAGTTGGTGAGGATCATCAAGCGCTCGATGTGATGCGAATAGCCGGTCCGCCAGACCCGCGCGATGACCGTATCGAGGCAGTGCATGCCGCTCTGCCCCTGCCAAAACCATGCGGGTAGCGGTCGCGTTGCGTTCCATGCATTCATGCCCCGCAACCCCGGCATCAACTCCCAGTAGCGCCGGTACATATACTCGCGCCAGCCAACAATCTGACGGATGAACCCCTCGGCCGCTGTCAGCGGTGCCAATCCAGCGCGGAAGGCTGCTTCGGCGGCGCGGGCACAGGTGAGTGGGTCGAGCAACCCGAGATTCAGGTACGGCGACAGCACCGAGTGAAAGAGCACGTCCTCGTCGGCCGCCATAGCGTCCTCGTAGCGTCCGAAATCCGGGAGCCGCTCCCGGATGAACCGCTCCAACGCATCGTCGGCCTGTGCATGCGTGACGGCCAAACCAAATGTCGTCGCGTCGCCGCGCGCATCAGGGTATGCGGCGATCTCGGTGATGACCTGCTGGGTGATGGCGTCGCTCGGATAGCGATAGACGGGTGGGATGGGGGTGTTTTTGGGGAGGGGTTTGCGGTTTTCGGCGTCGTAGTTCCAGCTCCCGCCGACTGGCGAGCCATCAGGCTCGAGCAGGAGCTGATAGCGGGTACGCATACCGCGATAGAACGCCTCCATCGTCTGCCGTTTGGCCCCTGGTGCCGCCGGGACATCGGCCGCGAGGAACTGTCGGTTGGGCAATACCACCACGGGCCGACCGAACCACGTCGCCCAACGCTCCTGTGCGCGCCGGGCATTGTACTCGGCGCCGGCCATCGTGACGATGCTATCGGGGTTAATCTGCGCACAGGCATCGCTCAAGCCAGCGCGCCACGAATCAGCCGTGCGGAGCGATACCTGCCAGCCCATCGCGCGCAACGCCGCAGCATAGTGCCGCAACGCACTCAACACCAATACCAGTTTGTGGCGTTGATACGGGCGCAACTGTAGGCGCGCTTGACTCTCGATCAGCACCACATGGATGTCGCTGTGATCCGCCTGTGCCGCTGCATAGGTCAGCGCGGGATGCTCACGCAAGAGCTGATCGGCCAGAATGGCCACGAGGAGCGTCGGCATCGTTGGGTTCTCTCCACAAAAAAGTTTGAGCAGGGCTTATTGCAATAAGCCCTGCTCAATACACAAGTCCAACCTATTCGTACCGCAGTGCTTCGATAGGGAGCAACAGGGCAGCCCGTTTGGCGGGGTAATACCCAAAGCCGACCCCGATTGCCAACGCAAACACCAGCGAGATGATGATTGCCGGGAACGACAGAATCATTCCCAACCCTGCAGCTGCCGCAATGGCAAGCACCAACGCAACTGCACTGCCAATGCCGATGAGGCTGCCAATCAAGCTAATCGTAATTGCTTCGATGACAAACTGGCCGAGCACGTCGCGATCGGTAGCACCGAGTGCTTTGCGGACGCCGATTTCGCGCGTGCGCTCGGTCACCGCCACCAACATGATGTTCATGATGCCGATGCCGCCGACGACCAGACTGATGCCTGCCACCAGCGCGATGAACCCCGTGATGGCGCCGTTGATACCCTTGAGGATGTTGAGCGATTGGGTCGGCGAGTTCAGCTTGAAGTCATCGACCGCACCGGCTGCCAACCGTCGGGAGTCACGCAGGGTCTGCGAAATCAGTGCTTCGGCCTGGGTCACTTTGCCTTCGCTCTTGAGGCCGACCAAAATCGACGACATCTGCAGACCGCGACCCGGTAGGTCTTGGTTGCCTGCGATGCGTAGGCGTGCCGTGCCCGCCGGTACGAGGATGCGTTGGTCCGAGCTGAACGGCCCGCCGGCGGCTTTCACCACACCGACCACCAACAGACTCTGACCATTAATGACCACCGTCTGCCCGACGGCAGCCGCTTTGTTCTCTGGTCCTTTGCCGAACAAGTCTTCGACCACCAGCCCGCCGAGGACCGTCACCCGTGCGGATTCGGCGGATTCACTCGCGGTGAAGAACCGTCCGTATTCGACCGGCACCGACTGCACCTGCTGGTACCCTTCACCGGTGCCGACGACGAGTGCGTCGATTTCGGTGGTTTTGGCGCGGGCTCGCACTTTGATCGACACTTCTGGCACAATCACGCGAAAGATGTCGGGGTAGGTGGCCGTCATGGTCTTGAGGGCTTCGTAGTCTTTGATCGACAACAAACCGTAGCCCGAAGTGATGCGTGCGCCGGCAGCGTCGGGGTCACCCGGCAGAATACCGATGCGCCGCGTACCCAAGTCGATGAAACTCTCGAACACCTGCCCTTGCAACGCATTGCCCAACGACAATACCGCTACCAGGGTGGACGAGCCGATGATGATACCCAACATGGTCAGCAACGAGCGAAACTTGTTCGCGCGCAGACTTTCCATCGCCATGCGAATTTGTTCACCCCACATTGACGACCTCCTGCACCGCAGTGCGTACCCGACCATGGTCATCGGTCGCAATGCCGTAGTAGTCGTGCAACGCATCCATGTTGATGACGCCGTCGCGCAAGCTAACAATGCGATCCATTTGTTTGCCGACCTCGGCATCGTGCGTCACGACGACCACGGTGATGCCCTGCGTCCGATTAAGGGTGCGGAACAGTTCCATAATCTCGTGCCCGGTGCGGCTGTCCAACGCACCGGTTGGTTCGTCAGCCAGCAAAAACTCCGGGTTGTTGACCAGCGAGCGGGCGATTGCCACGCGCTGTTTTTGGCCGCCCGACAGCTCGTTGGGCCGGTTCTTGAGGCGATTACCCAGGCCGACCGCCACTAGGGCTGCCGTGGCGCGTGCTTCGCGTTCTGCGGGCGGGATGCGCCCATAGACCATCGGCAAGGCGACATTCTGGAGCGCTGTGAGTCGCGGCAGCAGGTTGAAGTTCTGGAACACAAAGCCGATTTTTTGATTGCGTACCGCTGCCTGTGCATCGCGATCGAGGGTGCTGGTGTCGATGCCGTCGAGCATGTAGCGCCCGCTGCTGGGCACGTCGAGCAGACCAATCACGGTCATCAACGTACTCTTACCACTCCCCGACGGTCCCATGATGGCCACCATTTCGCCGCGGTCGACATGCATGGTCACGTTGTCGAGTGCGACGACGCGGTTGTCGCCCCCGTCAAAGACCTTGGTGACATTCGAAACAGAGATGACCGGGGTGCTCATTGGCTCACCGCCGTTACTTCGACCACGTCACCGGCCTTGAGGCCACTGGTAATCTCGGTCATCTCGTTGCCACGCAACCCGACGGTTACCACACGCTCGACCCGTTTGCCGTCTTCGACGACCATCACCATGGAGACTCCGTCGACCTCGCTGATGGCACTGCGTGGCACACCAATCACACCCTTGGCCTCTGCCGTGACAATCTGGGCCGAGGCAGTCATGCCGGATTTGAACGAACGATCGTCGGGCGTGACGTTGACGATGACTTCGTACGAGACCACACCGCGGTCAGACTGCGCTTCGGGCGATACGCGGACCACTGAACCATTCAATGTCGGTGCACCGAGTGCATCGACCAGCACGATGACCGGTTGGCCGACGGCGATATTGGCCACGTCGACTTCGTCGACGGTTACTTTGACTTCGAACGCACTCAGGTTCAGCACGCTGACGACCGGTGCCGAACCGACCAACTCACCCACTTTGGCATCGACCTGGGCTACCACGCCGGCAAACGGTGCTGTCAAAATCGTATCGTCGAGCCGCACGCCGGCCATCTGTGCTTGGACGGTTGCCTGGGTCAATTTGCCGTTGGCACGGTCGAGACCCGCTTTGGCTGCGGCGACGTTGGCTTCTTGGGCGGCCACAGCGGCATCACGCTGGCTGCCGATTACCTTGTTGAGGTTTGCTTCGGCACTGGCAACGGTCGCCTGGGCAGTGGCCAGATCAGCGCCGGCGCCGCTGGTCAATGCCGTCAGGTCTGCTTGGGCTGTTGCGACACGAGCCTCGGCACTGGCAACGCCCGAGATTTCGTTCTGTCGTGCCACATCTGCGTCACGCTGCGCCTGCAACAATATCCCCTGGGCATTGGTCAGCGCACGCTCGGCCGTGGTGAAGGCATCGGCGAAGTCACGCTTCTGGGCATCGGAGAGTTCGCGCCCGGTGCGTGGGTCGGTGCCGTCTGCCTCGACATGCGCCAGGTCAGCACGCGCTGCATTAAATGTGGTCTGGGCATCACGCACTGCATTGGCACGCTGTTCGACCAGTGTATCTGCCTGCGTTTTGGCGCCCGACAAGTTCTTGCGCTGGGTGTCCAATGTCCCCTGAGCATCGGTTACTGCACTCTGGGCGCGGGCGATTTGCTCGGGGCGTGTGCCGTTCGACAAGAGCGC
>CAIPUQ010000064.1 GCA_903868295.1 uncultured Roseiflexaceae bacterium | reverse complement strand
CCGCATCCTCGAGTATCTTGCCGTACGCCGTCGGCGCAGCATGCAACCCATCGCAGAGGGTGAACGCAGCCGTGAGCCCATCTTGGCCCTCGTTGGCCCTCCGGGTGTCGGCAAAACCAGTCTCGGCCAATCCATCGCCAAAGCGTTGGGACGCAGTTTCGTGCGGATGAGCTTGGGGGGAGTCCGGGACGAAGCCGAATTGCGCGGATTTCGCCGGACCTACATTGGATCGGCACCGGGTCGCATCATCCAAGAACTGCGCCGCGCTGGCAGCGCGGATCCGGTCATCCTTTTGGACGAAATCGACAAACTGGGCAATGACTATCGTGGCGATCCCGCCTCTGCTCTGCTCGAAATTCTCGATCCCGAACAAAACAATACGTTCACCGATCACTACCTGAATGTGCCCTTCGACCTCAGCAAAGTCTTTTTTATTGCGACCGCCAATACCATCGACACCATCCCAGCACCACTGCGCGACCGCCTCGAAATCATCGAGCTGAGTAGTTATGTCGAAGACGAAAAACTCGCAATCGCCCAGCAGCACCTCGTGCCCAAGCAGATGCGTGCCAACGCGCTCCTGGCCGAAGACGTCACCATTACCGAGGATGCACTCAAGGCCCTGATTCAGCAGTACACACGTGAATCTGGCGTCCGCGGCCTCGAACGCCAGGTGGGCAATGCAATGCGCAAAGTCGCTCGCCTGTTGGAAGAGACCCCAGACGCCACCCGCCCGGTCGTGGTCGACCGTGCCTGGCTGACCAACGCAATCGGGCAACCGCGCTTCTTTGCCGAAGACCGCGAGCATATCGCCCAGCCTGGCATTTCGACCGGCCTCGTCTGGACCGCCGTCGGTGGTGACATCATCTATGTCGAAGCAGCCATGATGCTGGGCAGCAAAGAATTGCGGATCACCGGGCAACTAGGCGATGTCATGCGCGAAAGCGCCGAGGCAGCATTGACCTGCATCCGTACCCGTAGTCAAGCCCTGGGCATCGAAGCAAATTTCTTCGACACCCGTTCACTGCATATCCACGTCCCTGGTGGTGCGGTGCCCAAAGACGGTCCGTCGGCTGGCATCACCATGGCGTCGGCCCTGGCGTCGGCAGCGACCGGGCGCATCGTCCGCGATGACATCGCAATGACGGGCGAAATAACCCTGCGTGGTCGCGTGTTGCCGGTCGGCGGCATCCGCGAAAAAGTTCTCGGCGCCTTCCGAGCAGGGATTACCACCATCGTCCTGCCACGCCGCAATGCCATCGACGTCGAGGAGGTTCCGGCCGAAGTCCGTGCGCAATTGACCATCATCCCTGTCGACACCATCGACGAAGTCCTTGCAAACGTCCTGATGCCGCACCCCGAGGCAACCATCGCTGTCAAAAGTTACGCAATGCTCTAAAGCAGTACAAGAAAGCCCCCCGTCGCTTCAGCGACGGGGGGCTTTTGATCGATTTAGCTGGGGGTGACATCACGCGGCGGCACGAACCGACTATCACGTTGCTTGCGCCATTCGTTAATTGCCCATATTAGCAATGCGGTCGCACCTGCTTCGTCGAGATTGCCAATCAATGGGATGTTGTCTGGGATGAATTCGAGGAACCCTGCGGTCGGATTGATGATGTACACAACACTAAAGAGTATCGACAAAATGAGCAGCGGAATAGGTGTCGCTTTGGGTGTCTGCACGCGCGTTCCTTTCGTATGAGGTGCGAGCAATGAACAGCACAGAGACGGATGTGCACTGCAATTTGTTGCAATATTCCGGTATACTACCACTATTCGTAGCATAGAGGTTCCTATATGGACATGACCAAACACCGTGTGCTTGTTATTTTTGCGCATCCCGATGACCCAGAGTTCATGGTAGGCGGCACGATTGCCAAATGGACGCGCGAAGGTGCACGGGTCGATTATGTCATCATCACCGACGGCAGCGCCGGCAGCAACGACCCAGCAATGACGCGTGAGGCGCTGGTGGCAATTCGGCAGACCGAACAACGTGGCGCTTGTGATGTCGCAGGGGTCTCGGATCTCGTCTTTTTGGGCTACCAAGACGGTATTCTGCAAGCCACGATCGAACTCCGTCGCGAACTGACTCGCCTGATCCGCCGGTACAAACCGACCATTGTGGTGTGTGGCGACCCGACCGCATGGTATTACGGAAATAGCTATCTGAACCATGCAGATCATCGGGCTGCCGCAGTCGCGACGCTCGAAGCAGTGTTCCCCAGTGCCGAAACGCGACCCATCTTCCGTGAACTCCTCGACGAAGGACTCGAACCGCACAAAGTCCATCAGATTTGGATTACCGGCGCGGCAACTCCAGATACGTGGGTCGACATCAGCACCGATTTTGATACCAAACTCGATGCCCTGCGTCATCACAAGAGTCAAGTGGAAGTGGGCGATGG
>CAIPUQ010000063.1 GCA_903868295.1 uncultured Roseiflexaceae bacterium | reverse complement strand
GCCCCTCGGTCAGTACCAAGCCGACGGCGCCGTGCGCATAGCGCGTATCGGTTGCCATCAGCGTCGGCCCGCCGTCGATGGTCGCGACGATGGCACTCCCGGTCACCTGTATGCGCAGCGTGTACTGCCGCTCTTGCTGCCAGTCGTAGGCGACGCGGGCCAGTACCACACGCTCGGCGTCGTGCTGCGCGATGAGCTCGACACTGCCGCCGTGGACAAACTGCAGCGCATACCAGCGCCGCAACCCCTGCGCGCGGGCCACCAAGCCACCGTTGGCCAGCAGATGCGGGATGATATCTGCCTGCACGGTGTAGTCGCACCAGTCGGCCGTGCCTTGGAGCAACAATCCGGTGCCGCGATTCTGGGCGATGCGGATGGGGTCGGGCCAGCGATGGTCGAACAAATCCGTGGCATCGACCCAGGCCCGGCGCCAGAGCGTATTGGCGAAGGCCGGTCGGCCCAGGTTGGCCGTGGGCGTGCTGCCCCAGGTCATCTGGTCGAGGTAGATGGTCCCGTTGGCACGGGGCATACTGGTGACCTCGAGGCCGATCTGCAGGATGGGCGCGCCGCCGGTGTCGGGCAACTGCCAGCTGAGGGTCGTCGCCTGGGGGCCAGCGATGGTCTGGATGGGGCCACGGATAGTCTCGATGGCGTCGTTCACCCCGTAGATGCGGGCAATCAGTTGCACGTCGACGGGTAGGGTATTGGCGGCATTGGCAGCCACGACGGCACGGACGGTCTGGCCGCTGTGGAGGGTCGGCGAGGCGAGGATGTCGTACGAGCTATTGGTATTGAGGCTATCAGGCGGGATGAACGTCGCCGTGGTGGCCACTGCACTGCGGCCGCGGGCCAGATTGGTATAGGTGATGGCTAGCGCAGGACTGCTGCCGCCGTTGTAGCCCTGCACTTGGCTGATGGCGGCGACACCGCGACTGCGTTCGCTGTCGTCGGGTACAAAGCCCTGGACCGCACCGGGGAGCGAAAAGTGGAACTTGGCGCCGTCCTTCGGAGCCAACGCCGGCAGACCCTGGGCGGCCCGGCCCATGTTGATGACGTGGTAGCTCTCGGTCAGGGCATCGCTGATGGACCGGCCACCGTCGCCGGTGGGCAAGAACAGTCGATCGGCCACAGGGCCGCGCCAGTCGGGACCCTGGTCGAAGAGCGCCAGACCGTTTTTGATGCCGAGCAGACAACCGACGTTGGCGGCGTTGCAGTCGGTGTCCCAGCCGGCGGTGTTGGTGATGAGCATGGCTTTTTGGAAGTCGTCGCCGCCGTACAAGAGCCCCATGTGGATGATGGCGTGATTGGGCACCATGTGACAGTTACCGCCGTATGTGTCGTAGCCGTACACGCGCTGGATCTGGCGGAAGGTGTCGTGCCAATCGGGGTACTCGGCATGCCAGTCGCGGACGTCGTGCACCAACCGGGCGATGATGGAGTCTTTGGGGATGTGCTGCAAGCCGCAGTCGATGAGCTTGTTGAGGTCTGACTCGACAAAGGCTTGGGCCTCCATGGCGGCAATCATCTGCGCGCCGTAGATGGCCTCGCCGTCGTGGCTGACCTGTGACGCCTTGCGGGCCAGGGCGGCAGCAAGGGCAGGATCACCCGGGGCGACCATGGCCCAGCCGTCGATGAAGATCTGCGAGCCGATTTGTTCGGCGACGACCTTGGAGTTGCGGGCTATCGAGCCGCTATCGGGCGCGGGGATGCCTTTTTTGAGATTAAGAAAAGCTGTGTGTTCAGTCGAATTGCCCACCCCGCCCCACCACAGGATGGTGCGGTTTTCGACGATGTAATTGAGCCAACTCTGGCCGATCTGGGCGGCGGTGAGGGTGTGCGGGTTGCCGCCATGGTCTTTGAGGGCGCGGAGGAAGGTAAACATGCCGGTGATATCGTCGTCGGCGACGACGAGGTTCACGTTGCGGCGTTCGTGGACGTAGTATTCGATTTCGCCCAGGTCGCGCATGATTTGCTCGTGAGTCGCGCTTTCGAACGGACGGCCGAGGTAGACGCCGATGATTTTGCCGAGGACGCCGGCATAGACGCGTTGTGCATAGTCAATAGGGAGCATCGTTGCCTCCATGTAGTGTGAGCCGTGCCTCTATTATACGGGGCTGCCCTGCCATGCCCCCATCAGGCATGCCGCGTGTATTGCGTATCTGGGTACAAAAGATTAGAATACTGAATAGAACGCCACGTTGAGCATTGATACGAGTGAAGGAAGAGACGATGAGCACAGTACCTACCAAAGCGTACGGCATCCTCGAACAGACAACGGTCGACAGCGCGCTCGACGAAGCCGTCGAACAGATACAACACCTCGGCTATGCGGTGCTCGATGCAGGGTTCAGCCCCGCCGAGGTGGCCCACATCGCCGCTGAGTTCGACACCGTCCGTGCCGAATATACTACCAAGTATGGCCTCGAACTGCTCCAATCGGGCAACGAACACAACACCATCCGCGGCATGTGCACGAGTGGGCATGACGTCTTTATCAAACTGGCACTCAATCCAAACTTGATGCAGTTGCTCAAAAAGCTCATCAAAGGATCGTTTGTGCTCAATCAGCAAAACGGCATTGTGAACCCTGCCAAACAGGGCTACAACCAAGGC
This sequence comes from uncultured Roseiflexaceae bacterium, assembly GCA_903868295.1. Taxonomy (GTDB): domain Bacteria; phylum Chloroflexota; class Chloroflexia; order Chloroflexales; family Roseiflexaceae; genus UBA965. Next base: position 409 of record CAIPUQ010000063.1, on the reverse strand, counting down.
TCGTGGCATCGTGATTTGCCGTACCAGCACTTTGTGTCTTCGAGCGTGTTGGCAATTAATGCACTGTATTGCGTCGACGATTTCACAACCGCCAATGGTGCGACGTTCGTCTTGCCAGCCACGCATTTGCGCGAGCCGTTCCCATCGGCACCGTACATCGCACGTCATGCGGTGCAGGCAGAAGCAAAAGCCGGCAGCTTCATCGTGTTGGACTGCATGATTTATCACTCCGGCGGCTTTAACTCGACCGACAAAGATCGCCGCGCAATTAATCACGTTTACAACATTCCGTTCTTCAAGCAGCAGATCAATTTGCCCAATAGCATGCCCGAAATGCCATCGGATGAAGCAAAGCAGATTCTCGGGTATGCATACGCAGAACCGCAGTCGATCGATGCGTACATCGCGT
>CAIPUQ010000062.1 GCA_903868295.1 uncultured Roseiflexaceae bacterium | reverse complement strand
TTTGGAATTTAGAAGGACGACGTCGGCCGAACGAGTGCATCGGGCTCGACTGCGTCGAGGCAGCGTGGGCCTGTGTCGGTCCAATCGGCGACGGACTCGAGGGTCATCTGTGGCTCGATTGTCATGTCCGCATCAACCACGATTTGGCATGAGAGACGCATAGTGCCGAGCATTCCCTTTTCGGTCAGTTTGGCATGTTCTGCTGCGGTCATCGTTGTTGGTTCGCCGGCCAAAAACACGACGCGACACGACGTGCATTTCGACTTGCCACCGCAGCGGTGACCGATGTTGATGTTGTTGTCTTCGATGGCGTTGACCAGTCGTGTCCCGGCTGCGACGGTGAACGTTGTGCCGTTGATGGTAAGAGTTGGCATGGGGATTATCCTTTCAGCTGTTGAGCACGTACTAACGGCAGATAGTTTATCAATGCAAGGATTGCACAGACCAACGGTATCGCAAATGCATACTGATACCCGAGTGTACCATAGTGTCCCGTACTGTTTTTGCCTTGCAGTTCGATGACATAGCCCATGGTGCGTTGGAAAAAATACGCCCCGACAAATCCAAATATGTTCAACGCAGTGACTGCCCTACCGCTCATCTGTGCAGAAAAGAGCGTGCGCGCCTGTGGGAGCAAGATAACATTAAACGCAGCACCCAGACTGAAGCACAGGTACAGTAGCGCAACAATCGGTTGCTGTGTGATAACCGGTGCACCAACAAAGACACTCAACGTCGCAATGAGCAGGAGTTGTGCATATAAAATCATCCGTGGTGCGCCAAAACGATCGCCTAACGGCCCGCTGATAGCATACCCGAGGATTGCTCCTACCCCCATCATGAACAGCATGGCACCGGCTTGCGGAGGTGTGTACGACAACACATCATACAAAAATGGCCCAGCCCAGAGTGTTTGGACAGCCAAAAGTGTCCCTAACATCGAGAAATAGAGCGGTGCCATCTGCCAAAACGCTTTGTTGGAGTAAATCGATCTGAATCCCTCGAATGGGTTGCCCGTTGAGCGCACGACCGGTGTGGTTGCCGGGAAGTCTCTGCTCCAAAACCAAATGGCACAGGCAACGAGTGTGACGACGACCGTGCTGCCGTAGAAAATGTTCTGCCAGCCATACTGTGCGTTGACCCACGCCATTGGCGAAGTTGTCATAATGCCGCCGACACCACCGAGGGCCATCATCGAAGTCGTCATCGTGGCAAGCCGATTGGATGGGACCCAGTTGCCGAAGGTCTTCACGGCACCCATGAGTCCGCCAGCGGTGCCGACTCCGATGAGCAATCGACCAATTGCAACGCCGGTGAAGGATGTCGCCTGGGCGTAGACGATGCACCCAATAATCGCTGGAACCATGAGGATTGGAATAACCTTCCGTGAGCCATACCGATCGAGTGCTGCGCCGAGGGGGAGCTGCATCAACGCGAAGGTAATGTAGTAGACACTCGTCATGCTTCCCAGCTGCTCAGCGTTGAGACCAATGTCGCGCATCAAATCTGGTGCGATGACGGCATTAGCTGACCGAAGAAACACTGCGACCAAGTTGCCGAGGGCAAACGCAACAAACACCCAACGAAAGGTCGGAAAACGCACGAACACCCTACTCTCTACGGAACGACTGCAGTACAGGTGATTGTGCTATCCGTGGTTTCTTCGATCGTGTAAATCGGTTCACCGTAGACAAGAATTTTGCAACCCACCGTCCCTTCGGCAGAGAGGTTGTCTACCTGCACTTCTAGGGAGCGGCCTTTTGACGCACGGAAACTAAATTTCCATGGTGGTGTGCCGACTTTCTCGGCACGGTATGCGAGATCATTCACGTAGATAACACGGACGTTTGCGCTTGTGCCGGTGACAAGGTATTCAATCCGGGCACTCACTGGCTTGTCCACGGTCATGCTCCGGTATTGATTTTGGGCACCGAAATATCCAAGGAGCAGTGCAATACTCACTAATATCACTACCATGATTCGCGAACGGCGAATGCCAGCCAGGTAATGGGCCTTTTCGTCTACTTCAGACATGTGAACCTCCCGGATGAAGCTACGATTGTGTATCATAGAATTAATATGAGTCCACGTCAAAAAACGACATTCACATACGAACATACCGTCTTGGGTTTCTTGATTGAAACACCATTGCATGCGTATGCACTTCATCAAACCGTTGTGGATTCTCCACTCGGTAATATTTGGCACATCAAACAGAGTGCCTTTTATGCAATTATTGCGCGTATGCAGGAGGTGGGATTTATATGTGCGATTGAGAGTGAAGACGACGGCCGTGGGAAGCGTATGCTCGTGTGTACCCCCGCAGGGCAGGCCATATATGCACGCTGGTGTTCTTCGCCTGTTGCGCACCCGCGAGATATGCGCATCGAGTTCCTTGCCAAGTTGTATTTTTGTTCCCTACACGGTCCCGAAGCGATTGCTGCGTTGTACGACCAGCAGACGCAACGTTGTCAACACTGGCTCGACGAAATCACCATTGATCCTGTCGGCGACCAGTATCGAACAGCCGTTTTGCAGTACCGTCGCGGCCAAATCCAGGCTACCATAAGCTGGATGGAAGCCTGTCGTCTTGAACTACGTTTCCCCACTTTGACCCCGATAACGGAGGATTTATGACCCGCGTCCCTGAGACTTCTATGTATGAGCAATTGTTTTCGCACGCAGCCCGACGCGTCGCCAATCAGACATCGATTTTGGTTGATTTACCCAACGAAAAGCCAGATACGATTAGTTTGGCCTTTGGCGATGCCGATCCGAGCATTTTCCCGGCACATCAAATAACATCGTCTGTTGCGGGATTGCTGAGTGAAAATGTCGATGCAGTGATGAATTACGCGCCTGCAGACGCACGCTTGCATGCGCTCGTTACCAAGCGTCTCGAGGCGCGTGGAGTCGCGGTCGATCCTGCACAGTTGATGATTACCTATGGTTCGAGCCAAGTGCTTGGTCTCCTCCCGCAGATTTTGATCGAACCGGGTGACACGATCATCGTCGAAGGTCCGACGTTCCTTGGAGCTGTAGAGTATTTTGCAGCGTCCGAAGCGCGGATCGAAACCATCCCTGTTGGTCCCAATGGCATGGATATTGATGCGCTTGCGAGTTGTCTCGCGGACCTGAAGCACCGCAACATTCGGCCAAAGTTCATCTACACCATCCCGACGTTTCAGAATCCCACGGGGACCCTGATGCCTGCCTCTGCACGGGCCAGACTCGTCGCGTTGGCTGCCGAGTACGGTGTACTCGTCGTTGAAGACGATGCGTACGGGGATTTACATTTCAAACCACACACGGCGCCGTCGATGTTGACACTGCCAGGGAATGAGTGGGTCTTGCATATCGGCACATTTTCGAAAATTCTGGCACCAGGGGTGCGTATGGCATGGGCATATGGCCCGCCAGCAGTGATGAAGCGGCTCCGCGTGTTCAAGAGTGAGAGCGACTGTGGAACATTCGTGACCCGTTTGGTGTCGCATATGGCCCAAGATGGATGGCTCGAACGGCACATTCAAATGTTGTGCTCACACTACGCCACCAAAAGTGCAGCGATGGTACAAGCCATCGCAGAGCACTTCCCTGCAGATGTACGGACAAATGTACCGGAAGGTGGATTTTTTGTGTATGGGTATCTCCCACAAGATTTGCCAGCGGTTGCATTGAACGATATTGCGATCCGCCACGGCGCATCGTTTCTGCCTGGCACCACCGGATATGCGAATGGACAAGGTACGCACGAGATGCGGATTGCGTTTAGCTTTCAAACCATCCCTAACTTGGTCAAGGGTATTGCTTCAATTGGCGCTGCAATGCGCGAAATGCGTCAGAAGAGTTCGTGATGGATACACTGTTCACAACGGGCAATATCGTCGAATTCTGGTACAATACGCCATGCTAGGTGCATCCACAGAGGAGAGTATATGACGAGTACTGCGATTCATTCCCTTGATGCGTTGTTTTCGACGCGTGCCAAGACCGTCCCCGAAGCCGGGAGTTGGGGTGATGAAGCCGAAGGCACGATCAGCCTCGCATACGGATTTGCGGATCCGCAGCACTTTCCCGTCAAACAGCTGGTTGATGCAACTGCCGAAATTTTAGCCGAGGACGTCAACGGTGCCCTAAACTACGGGCCGACGTACCCTGGACTGATTAAACTCGTTGTTGATCGATTGCAGTCACGTGGCGTGACGTCTGCGACTGCAGCCAACACCATGATTTCGTACGGCTCAAGTCAAATCTTGGCACTTGTTCCCCAGATCCTCGTTGATCCGGGTGATGTGGTCATTGTGGAAGGCCCGTGTTTTATTGGTGCGGTTCGCTCCTTCCAAGAAGCCGGTGCGAAGATCGAAACGGTGCCTGTTCGAGCCGACGGGATGGACATTGATGCACTCGCAACCATGTTGGCAGACCTGAAGGCCCGCAACATCCACCCCAAGTTTATCTACACGACCCCTACGTATCAGAATCCAACCGGTACGATGATGCCATTGGCTAACCGCAAGCGGTTGGTTGCGTTGGCAGAACAATACGGCGTGTTGATCCTCGAAGACGATGCGTACGGCGACTTGCGTTTCGAAGGTGAACGCCTGCCGCAGTTGGCTGCTCTTGACACTAAGGGGTGGGTCATCCATGTTGCAACGTTTTCCAAGATTTTAGCACCGGGAGTGCGTATGGCGTACTGTACCGGTCCCGAGGCAATTATCAAGCGTCTCAACAAGTTCAAAGTCGAAGGATCAAGCGGACCATTTTTGACCCGTATGGTCGAGCGGTTTGCAGCAGATGGTAAGTTGGACGTGCACATCGGTGAACTCAACAAAACCTATTTGCGGAAGCGTAACGTGATGTTGGCAGCGATGAAGCAATCGTTCCCGAGCGATGTGCAGTACGAGGTCCCTATGGGTGGATTTTTCATCTATTGCACTTTGCCCGCTGATATCCCGACTGCCAAACTCGCCGCAAAAGCCCGTGAGCACAAAGTGGCGTTCTTGCCAGGTGCTGGGTGCTATGCAAACGGGCAAGGGCAACACGAAATCCGTTTGGCGTTCAGCTACCAGAATGACGCAAACATCGCCGAGGGCATTACCCGACTCGGCGCAGCGATGAAAGCAGTACGCGCAGAGGCATGAGCAGTACACGCCCTTCCATGTTCCGTGCAGTGTTGCATCGGGTCGAGCATCGAATGCTCGGCCCGATGTCTGCAGAATTACGCCACAACGTCTGGGTCGAAACCTTGGCGTCGATGCTCTTTGGCCTTTTTTGGGCTACCACCATTGGCTTTTTCCCGGTGATATTGCGCAATATGGGCGCGAGTAGTGATCAACTCTCGGTATACGTGGTCTTTCAATCACTGGGATTGATTTTTACCCCGATTTCAGCTGCGTTGTTCCAACGCTATCGCATTATCAAGGTATCGCAGGTCTTTTGGTACGTGGGGCGTGGTGCGTTGCTCATGGTTCCGTTTGTGGGTACCAATGTCAACCTGTTTATGGTACTGGTGGGGATTTTCTGGGTTTGCGAACTCGTCCCTGCACCTGGCTATGTGCGATTGCTCGAACGACTGTACCCCGACAACTTACGCGGGCGCATTATGGGTTTCGTGCGTATAGGGATGACCGCAGCGATTTTGATGATGACCCCGATTGCGGGATGGTTGTTGGATACCTACGGGTACGTTATCATCTTGCCCGCAGTTGCAGTCGCTGGACTCGGTGCGAATTACTTTTTCGGAAAACTCATTGGCAATGACGCTCCAGCAGTACGCGAGGCGGGACATATCCGTCCGACAATCGGCCAAGTACTGGCCGAACTCAGCCGAAATCGACCGTTTGTGATCTTTCTCGTCTTGAACACGATATTTGGGTGCGGTACCCTCATCGGAGCGCCGCTGTATGCCATCGTGCAAGTCTCGCGCCTGCAACTGAGTTATACCGAAGTAGGTTATTTGGGGACACTCACGTCTGTGACATGGCTGTTGGGCAACTTCTTTTGGGGCGGACTCATCGACAAAAAAGGCCCGTTGTTTGTCCTCATGATAAGCATTCTGTGCGCGGCGTTGATGCCCCTTTCATTTATGGTGGCGACGTCATTTTGGTGGCTCGTCCCTGCATTCATCTGCCAAGGGCTCGTCTTTGGAGGCTTCGATCTCGGCTTTACGAATGCCGCTATTGCTCTCGCCGATCGCTCGAAGCTTGAAATCTATTTTTCTGCGTTACATGTCGTTGCTGGTATTCGTGGAATCGCAATACCATTGCTGACGCCGATTTTGATGGCAGCACGTGTCGACGAGTTCTATATATTTGCGGCTGGTGGTGTGATGGTGCTGTTGTCCGCGTTGTTGGTATATCGAATCCGAATGCCGCAGCCGGCATTGGCGTAGGAGGGACCTATGAGTTTGGTTGATGATGTCCGCGTGCGTGAAATGAATGCCATGCCGTCACCGCGGGCCCTCAAAGAAAAGTACGCACTGACCCCGGGGATGATGACCACGGTCTATGAATCGCGGCAAGCGATTCGACGCATCGTCAATGGGGAAGACAAACGGCTGCTTGTTGTTGTCGGTCCGTGTTCCATCCACGATATCGCAGCCGCCCGTGAGTATGCGACAAAGCTCGCCGACGTCGCCGCCCGGATGCGCGATCGTCTCGTCGTTGTGATGCGTGTGTACCTCGAGAAACCGCGCACAACCGTTGGCTGGCGCGGGCTTATCAATGACCCGCATCTCGATGGGTCATTTGACATGGCTGCAGGGTTGGAAGTTGCACGTGATATTTTGGGCGAAGTAACTGCGCTCGGGTTGCCCACCGCCACCGAAATGCTCGATCCAATTAGTGCCCAGTACACGTCCGACCTCGTCGTACTTGCTGCCATCGGTGCACGAACCACCGAATCGCAGATGCACCGGGCACTCGCGAGTGGTTTGTCTATGCCTGTGGGATTCAAAAACGGCACCGACGGCAGTATCGATGTAGCGGTACATGCGTGTATATCGGCGGCAGCACCGCACAGCTTTTTGGGGATAACCCAAGATGGCCTTGGTGCAGTCGTCAAGACCGCCGGCAATGCTGACGGGTTTGTCATATTGCGAGGGAGTCGTGTAGGCCCCAATTTCGATGAACAATGTGTCACCAAAACGCTTGATGTTATGCGCGCCTCCAAACTTGCCCCAGCAGTCATGATCGACTGTTCGCACGCAAATTCGGGCTCCGATTACACCAAACAACGGGCGGTGTGGCAAGCAGGTTTGGCGATGCGCGCAGCCGGAAACACCCAGATGATTGGGATGATGGTCGAGAGCAACCTCTCGGAGGGCAAGCAATCAATCGGCAACGATTTGTCGACACTGACCTACGGTGTGTCGGTGACAGACGCCTGTGTCGGCTGGAACGAAACAGTCGCAATGCTCGAGGAGGCATACAATGCAGTATAACCGTCTGCTTGCTGCTGCTGGTCGTGCTGGCGCGCTAGAGGCCGACCGGATAGATCCACTCGCATCACTGCGTGAACAGTTCGTTATTACCGATCCAACAGTTGTGTACTTTGATGGGAACTCGTTGGGGCGATTGCCAAAGCAAACCATCGAGCATTTGCAGCATGTCATCACCACTGAATGGGGTGACGGACTTATCCGCGGCTGGGGCCGAGGCTGGTACGAAGCACCACAGCGAGTCGGTGACAAGATTGGCGCACTATTGGGAGCAGCCGCAGGTCAAGTCATCGCTTGTGACTCGACCTCGGTCAATCTGTACAAAGCTGTTATGGCAGCGTTGGCAGCGCGCCCCGGTCGACATGCAATTGTCAGTGACGCGCTCAACTTTCCGTCGGATTTGTATGTGATCCAAGGCGCAATAGCTCAATACGGGAATGTGCATACACTGTCGTTGGTTCCGTCACACGACGCTGAACTCACGGTGAATCTCGCGGATGTCGAAGCTGCAATCACCACAGATACAGCGGTCGTCCTGTTGTCGCATGTAACATTCAAAAGCGGTTACATTTATGACATGCAACGCATCACCGCGGCAGCGCATGCACGTGGTGCGCTGGTGATTTGGGACCTCAGCCATTCTGCTGGCGCGGTGCCGATGCAACTCGATGCCTGGGATGTCGATTTCGCTATCGGTTGCTGCTACAAGTTCCTCAATGGCGGACCCGGTGCGCCCGCGTTTATCTATGTGAATGCACGCATTCAGGACAGCGTTGTCTCGCCAATCTGGGGCTGGTTCGGCCAAAAATCTCCTTTTGCATTCGACTTGCAGTACGACCCTGCAGCAGGAATCGATCGGTTCTTGGCTGGCACACCACCCATGCTGGCCCTCTCTGCCGTCGAATCGTCGTTAGACATGCTCGTACCCGTGGGGATGGATGCCATTCGAGCGAAGTCTATTGCACTGACCGAATATATGATTGCCCTGTACGATATGCATCTTGCCGGCATCGGCTTTACGCTCGGTTCTCCGCGCGATGCGGCCATCCGTGGCTCGCATGTCAGCATACGCCACCCGATGGGGTATCAGATTAATCAGGCGCTCATCGCAGAGCAAAACGTTATTCCTGATTTCCGTGAGCCAGACAACTTGCGGCTCGGACTGAGTCCGTTGACGACGTCGTTTTGTGAAATCTGGGATGGCGTTGATCGTATTGCGACAACGGTGCGGGCTGAGCTCCACAAGAAGTACCCTGCAGCCCGGAAAGCGGTTACCTAGTACGTGTTGCGCTACGAAAAATCCCCCCGCAGCAGCTGCTGCGGGGGGATTTTGTTAGGTTTTAGCGCTTCTGGACAACGACGATGTGTGTGCGTCGACCGAGCACAACGACCGTGTGCGCGGTGTCGACATACATCCCGCTCGTACGTTCGAGGGCACGAGTCAGGGCACGGGTGTCGCTGGTCATCAGGGCTGCACGTGCACCGAGCGTCATCACGCGCTTGAGTTCTTTCATGACCGCAGGATACAGTCTGCGATTCTCTTCGGGTGTGCTTATCTGCACACCAAACGGTAGATTGCAGGTGACCGCGGTAATGGACCCTTCGTCGACCGGGAGTGCACGTGCATCCCACTCCTCGACACGGATGGGTTTGTATTTGTTGCCGATGTTCGCTTGGGCTTGTTCTACCGCTGCTGCGCTCAAATCACCGCCAACAATGTCGGTATAGCGCCCCGCAAGCGCTCGCTCGATCAACGTTGTGCCTGCACCACACATTGGGTCAAGGAACACATCGTGCGGTTTCGGTTTGGTTAACATAACGAGTGCAGCAGCTGCGGTTGGTCGCAACGACGCTTCGATATGGTTGATTTTGTAGGTCCGGTGCCGCATTGTTTCGTCACTCACGCGTAAACCAATGAGTGCCGTTTCTTCGGATTGGGTGACCCAAAACTCGACACCCTGTTCGGCGATGTGCCAACGAAAGTCTTCGCGTTGGGCGATTGCTTTCTGCACGGTTTCTTGCAAATCAACACGCCGGTACGGCATGAGTCCTTGTTGCCGAGAAATGACTCGATAACGGAGCTTTCCCTCGCCACCACGCTTCGGATACATTGCCCGCACTTTCGCTGTTGCGGCGGTGATGGCAGTGTTTTGGAGCAGGCGCTCTTTGATCATCTTGAGTGCAGAGTACTTCGGTGGGAGGTCGTTGTACTGTGCGACGAGGATGAAGACATCATCAACCGTCCGCAGTTCCAATAAATCTTCGACATCACCGGGGTATGCAATGATAATCATGCCATTGCGCCCGGCATGCACAAGTTGGTCCTGGATGACGGCTTTTTCGGGCAGACGTTTGAGTTCTTCTGCCACAATCGCGTCGAATCCCGGCAACGCATGCAGAATATAAAGATCTACTGGTGTACGCATGTCACTCTTTCGATTCTACCGGGGAACTCTCTGTCCCCGGTAGAGTACATTCACTGGTGGTTAGGCTGTGGCCAACGCAGCGTCGATCGCACCCATCACATCATTTGTGAGCATGGGAACAACTGCGAGTGCCTTCATATTCTCGTGCACCTGACCGACACGACTCGCGCCGGTAATGACACTACTGACATTGGGGTTCTTGAGACACCAGGCGAGTGCCATTTGTGCAAGCGGAACACCGAGATCTGTTGCAATCCGGCTGAGTCGACCGACGGCTGCTACTCGTTGGGCATCTGTCAAACTCGATTGCAGCCATTCGTAGCCTTTGACACTGCCACGACTATCTGCTGGTACACCATTCTGGTATTTGCCGGTCAACATCCCCGATGCAAGTGGGCTCCAGATGGTTGTACCGAGTCCGATGTCACGATACAGCAACGCGTATTCTTTTTCGACACGGTCGCGATGGAAAAGGTTGTACTGTGGTTGTTCCATGAGTGGTGGTGTCAGTCCGTATTCACGAGCAATCCCGTAGGCGCTGCGGATTTCGTCTGCAGACCATTCCGATGTTCCCCAGTAGAATGCTTTACCCTGCCGAATGACAATGTCCATGGCGCGCACGGTTTCTTCAATGGGGGTGTGCGGATCGGGGCGGTGACAATACACCAAGTCGACATAATCCATTTGAAATCGTTTCAGAGCGTTGTTCACTCCTTCGATCACATGCTTATGCGAAAGGCCGGTGTCATTTGGTCCTGAACCACCCCAGAAAATCTTGGTCGAAACCACGAGATCTTCACGTCGCCAGCCAGCTTTTTTGATGACATTGCCCATGACAGTTTCGGCTTTACCGCCTGCATAGCCTTCGGCGTTGTCGAAAAAGTTCACCCCGTGTTCAATGGCAGCGTGCATGCATTCTTCGGCAGTATCCTGGCCCACTTGGCCACCATAGGTTACCCATGCTCCCAGCGAGAGCGCGCTTACTTTGAGGCCGGAACGGCCGAGTCGTCGATATTCCATCATGTACCTCGTCTCGATTGATTCACCAACCTGTATTGTACCAACAAACACCCGTCATTCTGCGGCTTGGGTGAGTTGCTTTTCATTTCGTACGACCGGGTTGACTACAAACAGCAAGCCTCCGACCAGGCGGAGTACACCCAAGCCGATTACGAGTGCCTGTGGGCCAATCCAGTCAATCATCGGCGCCACAATTAAGCTACTCACCATCAACCCGAAGTTCATAATCGTGACAAAGATACCCAGTGCAAGGGCTCGCCGTTGCGGGGAACAAACCTGCAACAAAATGTTGAAATGTGCAATGTCTATCCCAGGATTCACCATGCCAATGAACACCGAGAAAAACAGAATCGCCGTTAAGTCTGGGACCAGCCCAATGGCAAAGAAATACGAGCAACTAATCAGCGCAGCGATGGTCATGATACGGTAGAAACCATACTTTTCCATTAATCGTGGCCAAAACAAATTCCCGAGGATTGCTCCACCGTTGGTGATTGCGAACCAAATACCCAGCCATTCATCGCTTGCATCAAGCACGCGGACAAAATAAATCGGCTGTAACGTAATAGCAGCCCATGGTGCAATATTGAGTATGAGTGTGTTCAGGGTGATCGAGGAGTACGCCTTGTTTTCTGTGAACAACTTCCACATGCCAGCGAGCGAGCGGTCGTTCTGGACCGACAAATCGACGGGCGAGTCAGGAATCTCCATGCGTGTGACATACCAGGTACTCAACATATTGGTAACCAAGGCAATACCAAAGAGAATCTGATAGTTTTCGGGGAACGCGCTGACATCACTTTCGAGCCAATAGCCAAATCCATAGGTCGCTGCCATCATCGTTGCACCGAGTGTCACGTTTCGCGCTGAAAACAACCGCGCCCGTCGGTGGATCGGAATGATGTCGGCAAACAAAGGTAACCAAACGGTATTAAAAATTGCCACCGGGATGTTGGCGAGCAACAAAATCACGACGACCGCTTCGGCACGCCAGTACGGCAACAGCGGGACAAAAATGAGTCCGATGTGCATTGCTCGAAAGATGAAGAGACTCCGGAACAGCCAAGGTCGACGATTGGCTGTCCGCTCCATGAGTGCAGCGAATGGTATCGTGGTGACCATATTCACCACGGCAGCGGCAGATGTTATCAGACCGACAATAAAATTCGACCCGCCCAAGCGAATCACATAGGCAGCAGCGAATGAGTACGCGGCTGATGCAATTGCGGCCCAGAACAGCTCGATGACCAAGAAGCGAATATTCCGATCAACACTCGATGCATGCATGCAGACGCCATTCTGTGTACGTATTCGCTCTTATCTTACCGTATTTCTCCTACGCGTCGCTGTTGTCGTTCTGCGTATCGAGACTCCCACGTCGTTGACGCCCGCGCAGAGTCAGCGTACACTACGCACATGCTCATGACTGGGGAGTCACATGCCCAAACAAACCTGGTGGAACCTCGATCCTGCCAAGCGCGAGCAGATCGAGTACGAAGCGTTAAATGAGTTTGCGCAGTACCCATTTAGTCAAGCCTCTGTGACCTCAATGGTACGCAGATTGCACATCGCAAAGGGCAGCATCTACCAGTACTTTACAGACAAAGAAGACTTGTATGTGACGGTGGTACGACTTGCACATGAACGGGTATTGTACGCGCTTCGGACCCGCATCCCGCTCACGTTGTATCGTGACGCAGACATGTTCGTGTTGTTGCGGCGCTACTTTGCAGAATCAGTCAGTGTCGGACTCGACTTCCCAATCGAAACAGCACTCATCCAACGCAGTCAGACGGATACTGGTCCCGCAGCAGCGACGGTTCATGCGTTAGCAAACCACATTCAGCGAACATTCGTTGAAGAGATTGTTTCGAGTGCTGTCGAATCCAGATCACTACGTCCGGACATCGACAAGAACGTCACGGTATTCATCCTCGAGTCGTTGCTCGAGCGCATGATTCCCTACATACACCGGAGTGTTGCATCAGACGACCACGGTACAGAAGATTCTGTCCGGGAATCGGCAACCCAAATCGTTGTGTTTTTTGATCAGCTCATCACCGTTTTGGACGGCGGTTTACGTTCACGCACTGCCGAGCGCTAGAGGTCGAGATGCCAAATCGTGCGGTACATGATTTTTTGACAGTCGCGAGTAGTGTTGTCATTACTCCCGTTACATATTCGATCCTCTCGAGCATACCCGAGGCAAGCGAGTGGGCGACCATCGCTGCGGCACTGGTCTTTGTGTCACACAATGTGTCGGGGATTTTGTTTTCGCCCGATCTTGATATGGACACGCACATCCACAAACGATGGGGGATTTTCTATGTATTGTGGGTGCCATATCAGATGGTTATCCCACACCGCCATTTTTGGAGTCACGGGCTTGTTCTGCCTCCGCTCCTGCGCCTCGGATATTTCTTTTGGATGTGTTTGCTGGTGCTGTATGTGGTCGAGACGATTGCAGCGTATTTCGGCCTAGCCGTACCGAACCTCCAGCAGTCAGTCACGCGCCTGGTGCTTGCGTTTGTTGGCGCACATCCGGTTGAATGTGTGACTATCGCTACGGGCTTTGTGAGTGGTGCTGCTGTGCATTCCATCGCGGATTGGCTGGTCAGTGGTGGCGCGAAACTCATGCGGTTAGTGTTTGTACCGCCACGCCGTGGTACGCCAAAAAGCGCGACAACACCAGTATCGGTGTCATCGCGCTGGTTATTTGACCCGTTTAGTAGCGATTCCCCACGGCATGTTTGAGGAGGCGCTCATACACATGTATGGTCGCACCATCATCGAGGACTTCTTCGAACCCGAATTCGTGATTGATTCGGACAATTGCTGCGTTGGTCGTTTCCATCCATGTTTTGAGAATGCGGGTATGGCGGGATTGGGCGAGTTTAATAGCAGCACGTTTCAGTGATGTTGCAATACCAAGCCCACGGAATGCCGGTAACACACCGGTGGCATGTTGCCACATCACACCGGGTTCCGTATCGGATTCCATCAAAATCGATTCACCTACCAACATGTCACCACTAAATGCGATGAGGAAGCAGGTCGGATCGACTTCTTCGCCGAGCAGACGTCGAAATTTGCTGAGCGTGACGACTGGTTCATCCGGCATAGGAACATCAAGGGAAATTGCTGCATGGAGCATGCAAGCATGCTCAATCGCATCATGTTCTCTCACCATGTAATCGGCGAGTGTCATGATGGTGATATCTGCAGCAGTGGGGCGTTGCGGAATGGTGATGTTATCCAATGCAACGCGATAGATTTGCTCAGTAGCGATGTGGCGGTAGCCGGCATGACTGAGAAACGTCCGATGGCGTGGTTCAGGATGTGCCATCAGGCGCACTGCTTGAGCACCAGCTGTGGCAGCCCATTGCTCAATGGCATGCACGAGTGTCTGTCCGTATCCCTGACCAGTTGCATCGGGCCGAACGCGTACATTCCCCCAAAACGTATGACGGGGTGTGTTCCACGTTGCGCGAAAACAAAAAGCAGTAGCCAGTGGTTCCGTGGCATCGCCAAGAATCCACCGTCGAATGGGTACACCTGCATCACGCAGATCAGTATCAAAATGAAGAATTTCAAAGGGGGTGGGGTATTCATAGTCGCAACGAAATGTTGCAGGAAAAGCAGCAACCATACGGGCGTGTGCCTGTGCTGCGATCGCCCCTTGCACAATCTGCAGAGGTGGCGTGGTCGTGGTACTCATACACGAGCCTTTCACTAGAGTTGACTATGCAGGCCGCTCCCGTCCGCCGACAACGGATACCATCACCGTCACGTGCGGGAACCAACATCTCTGTTGGGCTCATACACATAGCCACTCACGAATCTTCTATAATCATAGCAGAGTATTCTGCTTCTGCATAGGGATGACATGCACGCAAGTGAACTTGAAGTTTTTCGCCATCGGTGCACTGCTATCGCAGAAGAAATGGGTGCTGCCCTAGAGCGCAGTGCGTTATCGTCAAATATTCAGGAACGGCGAGATTATTCGTGTGCGTTATTTGACGCCGCTGGTCGCATGATTGCGCAAGCAGCCCACATCCCGGTCCACCTGGGAGCGATGCCACGATCTGTGGAAGCAGCAATAACCCATTGTGCACCGCTCAACGAAGGCGATGTCATCATTCTGAACGACCCGTTTGCAGGCGGCACGCATTTGCCCGATTTCACGACGGTTGCACCCATTTTTTGGGAGGGCGTTCTTGTGGCGTATTCTGCGACCCGTGCGCACCATGCAGATGTGGGTGGCATGACGCCTGGATCAATGCCGTTGAGTCGGTCCCTCTTCCAAGAAGGCATAATCATTCCACCTATTCGGTTAGTAGACCGCGGACACCGCAACGAAGCGGTTTTTTCGTTGATTGTACGCAACTCGCGCACCCAAGACGAGCGCCGGGGTGACCTTGCAGCACAGTGTGCCTGCCACACGATTGCAGACGAACGACTATTGTCGCTGCTTGGGCGTATCGGCGTTGAGCGCTTTCGCTCACAGGCCAACGCATTGATTGCGTATAGTCGCAGACGGATGGAGCTCGTCTTGTCGAGCATCCCACCTGGTCGCTATGTAGCGGTGGATTATCTCGACGATGACGGCATCTCAGCGGAGCATCTTGCACTCCATGTCGCACTCACCATAACTGTAGATAGGATTGTGGTTGACTTTACCGGCACTGCATCGCAATGTGCTGGCCCGCTCAATGCGCCGCGAGCAGTGACAGAGTCTGCGGTCCTCTACGCATTGCGCCTCATCGCCACTGATGATGTCCCCATGACCGCTGGTACATCCGAACCGAT
This sequence comes from uncultured Roseiflexaceae bacterium, assembly GCA_903868295.1. Lineage (GTDB taxonomy): Bacteria > Chloroflexota > Chloroflexia > Chloroflexales > Roseiflexaceae > UBA965. The sequence continues at coordinate 3,218 of CAIPUQ010000062.1, read as the reverse complement.
AACGTTTGTCATCCCGCTTGGTTCCATTCTGCATCCGCTCCCCCCCGCTGCGGTGGCTGGCGGTAATGTCGAAACGTCGCAACGGGTTGTCGACGTGGTGCTGCGTGCATTAAGCACTGTCATCCCAGACCGAATACCCGCGCAGTCCGCCGGCACGATGAATAATTGGACCATGGGCGGTATTCGTGCAGATGGGTCACCGTTCGCCTATTACGAAACACTCGGCGGTGGCATGGGTGCGCGTCCGGATGCAGCGGGGTTGGATGCGGTGCAGACGCACATGACCAATACACGCAATTCACCAGTCGAGGCTTTTGAACGCATGTATCCCGTGCGGGTCCAAGAGCTTTCCATCCGCCGCTCTTCCGGCGGTCGTGGTGCACATACCGGCGGTGCGGGCTTGACCAAACGCATATTCTTTCTTCGCCCAGCGACGGTAACCGTGTTGACCGAACGACGCAAAATCCGCCCTGCCGGCACCGTTGGCGGAGAACCAGGCGCAGCCGGTGAAAATACGTGCGATCACGCTGGTACTGTGGTGCATCTCGCGAGCAAAGGGTCATTTGAAATGCAGGCGGGTGATGTATTGACGATTCAGACACCAGGAGGAGGTGGGCATGGCCAGTCTACATAATCTGTGGTACACACGGGTGTGGAATCATCCTGAACGGGTGGCCCGTTTGATTTTTCTTTTGTATGTCATGGTGTTCCCGGGTTCACTTATCAGCGTTGCTTTTGGATTGGTGACTCCAGAGACACGTTGGTTTGGCGGCTTATTACTGACCGTCCAAGGCCTTTCATTGCTTGCATGGTTGTGGCATGCCATCGGACGTGCGTCAGTGCTGCCGAGTCTAATCGTTTTGATTGGATCGTGTCTGGTCGAGTATTTCGGTGCGACGACGGATGTACTGTTTGGATCGTATGATTACACCGAAGTTCTGGGGTATCGACTCGCAGGGATAGTGCCGGTGGCAATATTGTTTGCGTGGATCATGGCGACGTATGGTTCGTGGATGATGGTCGATGCATTGCCGATCCGTCTCTCGCGGTTGCAACGAGCAATCCTCACGGGGACGGCGATTACGGTATTTGATTTTCAAATAGAGCCGGTTGCAGTGATGATTCATGAGTACTGGGTGTGGTATGCCGATGGATTTTACTACGGCGCACCAGTGCAGAATTTCGTCGCGTGGTTTGTGGTTGGCTTTCTATTTTCGCTCTCGATTGATACCCCCCTACGGAATGCCAGTGCAAAAGGGGCAAGTCGCTTGCCGTTGCTCGCTATTGGCGGGTCGTGTGTGATGTTCCTGGTGATGAATGGTGTGGCAGGGCATGTGTTTGCCGCGCTGCTTTCGTGTGTCATGCTGGGCGTCATTGCGTGGGTGTGGCAGTTACGATCCCGTGACCGCAGAAACGCGTAGGGGAGTCAGTTCGGTGTCAGTCGTGGTTGCGATCAGGATGTTTTCGAGTGCAGTGAGACTCGTACCCGTCGCATCCCAGTAATCGGCATTCGTCCCACCGGTGAGACACACGATCCCATTCTTTTTGCCACGCTGCATGAGTCGTTTATGTGTTTCGGCTGTACTTATCTCGGCAGCAAAATACAACGGAAACCGGTTAAACAGCTTCTCCTCTGGCTCTGTGGTGACCGGAACATCAATGATACCGTCCTGAGTACGTATCGTCGGATCTGGGGTCCACACGGTTCCAATGACGGGGAGTGCAGCACCCGGCATGCGCGAGGCGATGTGTGTGAACTGTGCCTGTGCAAGAACCACATACGTCGCAGCATTACCAGAGTACAACCCTGTCCGAACGACAGTCGGGCGAAAGCCGAGAGCTTGTTGAAAACGTTGCAACGCGCTGGCAACCGCATCGGCTTGCTGCTGCAGTGACAACACGCCCATGTAACCGTTTTTTTTGTTGTTCAAACTCTGGTGTGGGGCCACGAGAAGGCCAATTTCGGCACCGCGATCCAGCAGCTCTTCGAGCAGCGGTGCATGGGCACGGGCAGTCTCACCGGTCACAAAAATCGTCGGAATGCATCCATAGCGCAAGACCATCGATGCATATCGGTCTAGCCCAATCCCTGAATGATCCCAATCACGTGGGCTCTCTTTGCCCCCACCAGGACTAACCACATCGAATGTGCACAGAAAAGGAATCGTCATGGGGACCTCTCAGCTAGAGACTGATGTGTGTATCTATGGTGCGGGTATGGGTGGTGTCGCTGCAGCACTGACACTGCTCGAGCAAGGGTACCGTGTTGTCGTTTTCGAACCAACGAGCTGGATTGGCGGTCAGATGACCAGCCAAGGGGTCAGTGCACTCGACGAGCATGAGTATATAGAAGAACACCCCGGCACGGCACGCTATGGAGCGCTGCGTGACGCAATCCGGCGTCGAAGCGCATCACTCAATGGTATCACAGGCGATGTACCCAACGCATACAACCCAGGGAATGGCTGGGTCAGTCGGCTGTGTTTTCTGCCCGTCATAGCCCACGAAGTCTTGTGCGAATGGTTTGCGCCGTGGATCCAAACGGGTATGTGTGTCCTCGTCTGCAACGCGCACATCATCTCCGTTGCTACATCCGCAACGTGTATTGATTCTTTGCTGTGTCGTACGGCTGATCAGACGATCACCTGTAACGCACGCTTGTTTATTGATGCAAGTGAACTGGGCGACGTGCTGGATCTGGCCGGTTGTGACACCGTGTCTGGCGCAGAATCGTACACCGATACGCAGGAAGACTGGGCCCCACAGGAATCAAATCCGGGTGAAGTGCAAGGGTTTACCTACTCGTTTGCTGTCGAGTACGTGCCACACACGTCAAACGTGATTGCAAAGCCAGAAGGATACAGCCAATTACGGGCTGACCAACCGTTTACGTTGACGTTGTCAGGGTCAGACGGCGTCGCACGGCCGTTTCGTGTCTTTGACGAGGGTATAACCGGACTTCCACCGTTTTGGTCCTATCGCCGCATTCGTGAGGGGAAGAACTGCAACCCACCCCAGAACGACATCGCCCTTATCAATTGGAACAGTAACGACTACCATAGACGCACATTAATTGGGGCAACACCACACGCCGCAGCATCTATAACGGATGAAGCAAAGCGGCTTTCATTGGCTTTTCTGTATTATCTCCAAACAGACGTCCCGCGGGACGACGGTACGGGATTCGGGTATCCGGAACTGCGCCTGCGGCCAGATAT
>CAIPUQ010000061.1 GCA_903868295.1 uncultured Roseiflexaceae bacterium | reverse complement strand
CGCGCCACAATCAGCTCAATCCCGTTCCAATGCGTCGTGGTGACACCATGGAACACCAGGTCGACTGCCACTCGGCCAATAATCGTCGTCAGGACCTGTTCTGCATGGGGACCTTGCAAGGCAATCAGCCCTGTATCAGGTGATGCATCACGCATGGTGACACGCTTGGTTCCGATGAATTGTGTCATCCATGCCCAGTCTTTGGCGATGTTCGACGCATTGACAACCAAGAGAAAGCGCTCGGGTGCAATGTGGTAGATGAACAAATCGTCTACGACACCACCATCAGGGCGGCACAAAAGTGCATACCCGGCGAGCCCAATGGGGAGTTGGCTCACATCGGCGGTGGTGACGTGCTGCAAAAATGCGAGCGCGTCTTGGCCTTCGACCCAAAATTCACCCATGTGACTCACATCGAAGATGCCGGCCCGTTCACGCACCGCGCGGTGTTCGTCGATGATGCCGGTGTATTGGACCGGCATATCCCAACCGCCGAACTCGACCATACGGGCATTGAGGGCCAGGTGCTCCGGGTGGAGTACCGTCCGTAGGAGTGGTGTCGACATTGCGTTGCTCCTCCTGTGGATGAAAAGCACCACACTCCGCGAGGAGGTGGTGCTTTTGCGTGTCGAACGACACAAAAAAACAGACATCACACGCCCCGGCGTCATCACTGACGCTCGTTGCCTATGACTCTGTCCTGTGACCTGAGAGGTGCCCTGCGGGTGCAGGTTGCTCCGTCGGTGCCTGTGAAGGCTCTCCAGAGTGTTGTCGGGCTACCGTTCGTGGGCCTGAGAGATTCGATGCGAGGCGGCTGACTCGGATCTTGCTCCTTCGGCGACTGCATAGGTTGGCAGTGCTCTTCGGTAGTCGTCATTCAACATGTAATTTGTGTGGAGTATAGCATAGTTTGTCATCATACTGAGAGTGCGTCACCACGATTTTCAGATTACGTTGTGCTACACTGCAGGAGGATTTATTCGCCGTGTAACAGCGTGTTTCGGCGTATAGGAAGTGAATGGCGCGTATGCATCCGTGGGAACAACGCGAAGCAGATAGACAACTCCTCGAACTCACCACACTGCAGACGGTACAACCACCTTCGGCATATTACCCACCGTCACGGGTGGTACGTGAAATTGTCGAAATGCTCTTGTTCGTCTTTTTTCTCTTTTTTATGGTCCGTGGAGTGATGCAAAACTTCCTCATCGAAGGCATGAGCATGGAGCCAACGCTCCATAACAATCAATTCATTTTGGTCAACAAACTGGCATATTTTCATTTCGACCTCAACGCACCCGCACGTGTTGTTGATCCCACCGTCGCTCCGCAGCAGATTTACCCGTTTGGGATTCCGCAGTACGGTCAAGTAGTCGTCTTCGAGTACCCCAACGATCCCAGCAAAGATTACATCAAACGCGTCATCGGTAGGCCCGGCGACGAGGTGTCGGTCCGTGACGGCGTGGTGCGGGTCAACGGCGTCCAGTTGTTTGAGCCGTATTTGCAGGGTGCGCCGACCTACTGCCAAATGATGGATGTCTGTGTCGAGAATGCGGTGATTGTGCCTGAGGGGACGATTTTTGTGATGGGCGACAACCGAGAAAACAGCAGTGACTCACGCGAATGGGGTGTCTTGCCGCTCGAACGGGTGATCGGTCAAGCCTGGGTCTCGTACTGGCCGAACGATCAGATTGGTGTGATTGCGCAGTACAACCCGTTTGGGTCAGCCCCACAGGTGCCGTAGTGAACACAGCGCATCCCATGCACGTCGCAGTCAATGCACATCTGCTAGCCCACACCAACAACTTCCGCAGGGCCGGTGTGTCGCATTATATCGAAGCATTGCTCGAGCACCTTGGGCACATCGATACCGTCAACCCGTACACCATTTATACGACGCGTGGGGTCGACGCTGCTGCACTCGGGTTGCCGACGAATTTTCGCGTGCGGCCGAGTCGTTTTGACACAATCAACCCACGTGTGCGTATCCCCTGGGAACAATTGCTGGCGCCGCTGCTCCTCGCCCGCGACCACGCCACGCTCTATCACGGGGTCCTCAATGTGATGCCCGTGGTTGCAACAGTCCCGTCCGTGGTGACGATTCACGATATTAGTCCGATTCTCTTCCCGCAGACATTTCGGCGAATCAACCGGATGTACACCAAGTGGGCGATTCGGCGTTCGGCCAAACATGCAGCCCAGTTGTTTACGGTTTCGGAGCATGCAAAAAAAGAAATCGTCGAGCACCTCGGCGTAGCTCCCGATCGCGTCACGGTGACCTACGATGCCTGCGATGCACGATTTGTCCCTGCCAGCGCAGCAGAACTCGCGGCGTTTCGGCAACGAAATGGCCTGCCGGAGCGTTATCTGTTCTATCTCGGGACACTCGAGCCACGCAAAAACATCCCGCGCCTCATCGATGCCTATGCCCAAATTGCCAAAGAAACCGGCGTGCCATTGCTCATCGGTGGGGGCAAGGGTTGGCTCTACGAGCCGATTTTGGCCCAGGCAGAGCGACTGCAACTCGGGGATCAACTGCGCTTTGTGGGGTATGTACCACAAGACGAGCAACACTTGTGGTACGGCGCAGCCACCGCGTTTGTGTTCCCATCGCTGTATGAGGGCTTCGGGATGCCGCCACTCGAGGCCATGGCCTGTGGGACACCGGTGATTGCGAGCAATGCGAGCTGTCTGCCCGAAATTGTCGGCTCTGCGGCGCTCCAGGTCGATCCGTATGATGTCGATGCACTCGCAGATGCGATGCGCCGTGTCTTGGCGGATGGCGAGTTGCGTGCGCAGATGCGTCGCGATGGGTTGGTCCAAGCAGCCAAATTCTCGTGGCTCGAGACAGCCAAACGCACCCATGCCGTATACCAAGCCGTTTCTCGGCGTTGACATGCGCATGTTGTAGAGTATAATTGCAATGATGTCACAACAAATTTGGAGGACGCCATGCCACAACTCGGAGTAACAGAGCTGGTCATCATTTTGGTCATCGTGATTCTGTTGTTCGGCGCGAGTCGTATCACAGGGGTAGCGTCTTCGTTGGGTGGCAGCATCAAAGCCTTCCGCAACGCGATGAAGGACGAAGATGCCGCCAAGAAAGACGACACAACGAAGTAGTCTGCAGTAGGTCGACCATGGGGTCGTTAGGTTCGGTGCCTTCGTGCCAGCGCCGCTCGCGCTGGCATTTTTATCGGATATGGGTGGTATGACGGCAGACTATTTTGATCAGGCAACGGTGTATCTCCATGCAGGTACCGGTGGTGATGGTATGGCTACCATGCGCCGAGAGAAGTTCGTGCCGCGTGGAGGACCCGATGGCGGCGACGGTGGTCGCGGGGGCCATATTTACTTGCAGGCAGACGCATCTATCAACACGTTGCTGCAATTCCGCGAGAAAGTCCGCTTCGAAGCAACGAACGGCAGCAATGGTGGAACGGCACGCCGACATGGCGCTGACGGCCACGATGTGATTATCAAGGTGCCGTTGGGCACGCAAGTTCATGCAACCATCGACGGAGCCAGCTACACCATTGACCTGGTCGCCCAGGGACAACGCCTGATGGCGGCACGCGGGGGCAAAGGCGGGCTGGGGAACTTACACTTCACCACGGCAACGCAGCAAGCACCGCGTATCGCTGAACTCGGCGAACCCGGCCAAAAACTCGAACTCAAACTCGAACTCAAGCTGCTCGCTGATGTCGGGTTGGTCGGCTTCCCCAATGCAGGCAAGTCTTCGCTGATTGCTGCAGTGAGTGCTGCCCGCCCCAAGATTGCCTCGTATCCGTTTACGACCCTGCAACCGAATTTGGGTGTGGTCGCCTATGGCGATGATACCTTCGTGATTGCTGACATCCCGGGTCTGGTCGAAGGTGCACATCGTGGGGTCGGCCTCGGCCATAGCTTCTTGCGGCACATCGAACGCACCCGCGTGCTGCTGCATGTGATTGACATCGCCGCGGTAGATACGCGTGATCCGTGGGAAGATTACCAACGTATCAACGACGAATTGATTCGGTATCGACCGGAACTGGCACTACGTCCGCAGATTATTGTCCTCAACAAAACAGATCTGCCCGACGCCGAAATCTTTTTGGCCGAATACCTCACGCGCTTCAAAGCTGAGGGTCGACCCGTCTTTGTTGTGTCGGCTGCATCCCGCAGCGGCCTAGAACCACTCGTCCGCGAAATCGTGGCAGTAATGGCAACGCAACCCTTGCTCATTGACAAAACGCCACGCAACGAAACCCTCGAATGGCCCATTCCTGTCCTTGATGAATACAAATTCACCATTGAGTCGACACGTCATGGATATCGTGTCCATGGTCGCCGCATCGAACGATTGGTGTCGATGACCAACTTCGCACAATCCGAGTCATTGGCTCGGTTGCAGCGGGTTTTCGAAGCCACGGGTATCTCTGCCGAACTCATCAAACACGGCATCGAAATCGGGCAGACGGTGTATGTCGAAAAGGCCTCACTCACCTGGACCGAAGAGTTTGTCCCCTAACTCCCGTTCTGACGACAGAGGACGACCGTGACAAACACAACACCACTGCGGAACCCCAAAAAAAGGCTATTCGACGAAGCAACCTGGTTCGCCACGTTTCTCGTCGATAGCTTCGTCATTCTGACGAGTGTCGCGATGGCATATGCCGTGCGCTATCTCGTTGTCTGGCCGGGGTGGGTTGGTGATTTTGTGCGGGCTGTGCCCACCGAATTCTATGTCCAATGGAATGCGTTCATCCCCATTGGGATTCTGTTGTTGCTCCTCATCCAAGTGCAATTCACCGTGCGTGGGATGTATCGCTTGCCGGCGAATGCTGGGTTAAATGCACACCTCAGCATCATATTCAACAGTACGACCACCGCAGCGGCATTGCTCGTTGTCGTGGTCTTTTCGTACCGTCCGCTGTACTACTCGCGGCTGGTGATTGCACTGGCGTTTGCATTTGTCATTCTGCTGCTCAGCCTTGTGCGTGTCGGTCTCGTGTTGGTACGTCGTCTGCGTTGGTCCCGCGGGATCGGACGCGAGCGCTACCTGATTGTAGGTGGCGGGGACGTGAGCCGCACGTTAATGACCGGCATTGTCGCCCGGCCGCACCTCGGGTATGCATTGGTCGGGTATGTGGCAAATCGAGTGGACGAATACGACAACGACGGTGCCCAACCGCTGCACTTTCACTATCTCGGCGGTGTCGAAAAACTGCGTGATTTGCTATCGACCTATGCCGTCGATCAGGTCATTATTGCACTCCCGTTTAATGAACAGCACCTGTTGCCCGGTGTGGTCGAAGCATGTCGTCAGACGCGCGTCGACTTCCGTCTTGTGCCGGATTTGTTGGAACTCAGCTTTGACCGCGTCGATATCGGCGAATTCGATGGTTTG
>CAIPUQ010000060.1 GCA_903868295.1 uncultured Roseiflexaceae bacterium | reverse complement strand
TCATGTCGCAGGTCAGGATTTGGACGCCGTTGGGTGCAAAAAAATCGCGCAACATGACCGTTGTCGCACCATACACATCGCGTGGTGCAACAATCGTGCGGAGCGGTCGCCCGTTCACGCGACCTGCAGCGAGCAGTGCGGTATATATCGCAGCCATCCCCGAGGCCGTGCTCACCGCGACGGTACCACTTTCGGCGATGGCAGCTGCATGTTCGAATGCGACGTTGGTCGGGTTGCCGTTGCGGCCATATGCATAGCCATGACCCGCGAGTGCATCATTGAATGCATCGAGCGACTCGTGGTAGTACGTCGAGGACGAATAGAGCGGTGTCGTCGTCGGCCGGCCAGGTGGGTGTTCGAGCCGTTCACCAGCGTGTACGAGTTGGGTACTGTAATCCCACGTTGGGTCAAATTCAGAAGGCATGGAACACTCCGCCTGTAATAGTGCGAAAATAGTATAGCATGTGAGGGAGGCGCTCTTCTGTGCGTACCGTTGGGCAAAGGGGATGCATTGTGGAAGACAAAAAATTTATTCACTCGCGTCGGACGTTTTTGCGTCGATGTACGGTGGTAGGCGTTCATGCGTTGCTGGCGGCGTGTAGTGTGCCTGCTCCCAGCGCACCTTCTGTTGCGCCGACTATCGCGCAACTCGATGCACTTCTATTGACTCCGACGGTTGATACAGCACCCGCTACGCCGAGCCCTGCAGCCGATGCGCAACCGACGGTAGTGCCGCGCTTGCCGGTTGCCCCCATTCCAGGACCACGCTCGTTGCAAGAGGCTGGTGGGCGGCAAGCACTCATTGCGAAAGCCCAAGCAGAGGGAGAACTCACGGTCATTGGACTGCCGCATGATTGGCTAAACTACGGCGCAATTATTGAATCATTCAAGCTTCAATACGGTATACGCGTGAACGAATTGACCCCTGATATCAACTCGGATGGTGTGCTTGCTGCTGTAAACCAGGCTGCATTGACCCGCGAAGCAATCGCCCCTGATGTGCTGGATATTAGTTTTGCATTCGGGCAGCAAGCCAAGGACGCAGCATTGCTGCAACCGTACGTTGTCGAGCGGTGGGCAGAGATACCCGAGTTACTCAAAGACGACCGTGGTTATTGGGCTGCAGGATATTATGGTGTAATTGCTTTTGCGGTCAATAAAGCAGTCGTTGCCCAAACACCGCTTGGCTGGACTGACCTCCTCAAACCAATCTACACCGGTCAGTTCGCCTTTACCGGTGACCCGCATACTGCAAATCAGGCAATTCAATCGGTGTATGCCGCCAGTCTTGCCAACGGTGGTTCATTAGACAACGCTGCACCTGGTCTTTCATTGATTGCGCAATTGCGTGACGCCGGGACATTATCAAGCGTGATGGCCAATCCAGCACTCTTTTTCCAAGGGGACACACCGATCATATCAGTGTGGTCCTTCATCGCTCATGCGTTACGCATCCAGGCGGGCAGTAATCCGCTCGTCGAAGTGGTCGTCCCCAAAGCATCTGTAGCGGGTGCGTATGTGCAGGCAATCAATGCGTATGCTCCCCATCCATTTGCGGCGAGGTTGTGGCTCGAGCACGTGTTTTCGGACGAAGTACAGATGCAGTGGGCCAATGCATATGCCATTCCCAGTCGTGCGTCTGCATTGCTTGGTGACCAATCACGCGCAGGGATACTCACCGCACTCGGTGTGACCCAGGAGCTGTTAGCAGAGGTACAAATCCCCACACTCACGCAAATGACCGCTGCCAAAGCGCTCATCGGCGAGCAATGGGATTCGGTGGTGTCGTTCGAAATCAAAGCGGTTGATTAGCGTATCCCGAACATTTGCAGAGGAGCAGAAATGCAGCTCACAGGACGACCTTCGTTGGTCATTTTCGACAAAGATGGAACACTCATTGACTTTGTGACGATGTGGGGTACGTGGGCTGAGGCGTTTATAGCGCGTGTCTGCAACGATGTGAATGCAGCACTCTTCATTCCTTTGCACGCCGTAGTGGGTGTGGATCCTATCTCAAAAAAAATACAATCGGATGGCGCATTGGCGATCGCACCCGAAGCGACGACACAACGTGCAATTGCCACGCTCCTACAACAGTATGGTGTAGCAGCCGAAGACTCACTTGCCCTCGTCCAGCGACTCTGGCAAGCGCCCGACCCGACAACGACTGCGGTTCCTTGTGCCGACCTAAAGGCGCTCTTTGCTTGGATTCGGGCGCAAGATTGCTTGATTGCAGTCGCCACTGCCGACAATCGTGTGCCCACGCAAGCAACGTTGGAGAGTCTCGAAATCGCACACTCGGTTGCGGCCATTGCGTGTGCGGATGATCCTGGGATTGCCCCCAAACCTGCCCCAGACAAAATACTGGTAATTTGTCAATCACTCGGGATAGCACCACATGCGGCAATCATGGTCGGCGATACGCCGAGTGATATGTTAATGGGCAAGGCTGCGGGCGTGATGGCGTGTGTTGGTGTGACAACGGGGGTATGCGAGCAGCAGGAACTCGCTGCGCACGCGGATGTTGTTTTGCATAATGTTGGAGAGTTGTATGGCCTGTGGCCCTAGCGGAAAAGGTACTACGGACGTTTTGTTTCGGTCACACGGCGCACTGCAG
>CAIPUQ010000059.1 GCA_903868295.1 uncultured Roseiflexaceae bacterium | reverse complement strand
TTGGAGTGTTGTGAGCCAGTCAACCGGGAGGTTTGATTCTCCGTACAATACACCGGCGATTTCGCCATACAGCTGTCCACCCGCTTCGCTCAACCCACCCAAGTTGGCCATGACAATTGCACCAGAAGCAAAATCATCGGTATGCCAGAGGGCCCACAGCGCGGCCTCGAGCGTCTCAGACATATCAATGCTTGTGTTGATGTCATTGATTGTCTTGCTCCGGTACGAACCAGAAACCACCCTCTCAATGTCTGGCGCAAGGTCACCAAATGGCCATGGGCTCAACAACGCCGTCTTTTTGTCGATGCCCGTTGAAAGTTGTGCAATCAACCAGGCAATATAGCGGCATGCATCGATGGCGACTTGCGTGCCGTGGGTAATCTTGCTGTTAATTTCAGTATAACGTAATAAATCTGCTTGTGCATGCGCATAAAACAGTGCCACGGGGACAACGCGGGTGACTGATCCGTTGCCGGACGCTGTGGCCGAACTAATCCCACTAAGCGGCTCACCAGTCTGTAGGTAGGTGAACAATGCCATCCGCGTCGTACTGCCGACCTCATAGACGCGTCCGTTACAGGTGAGGTAGCCTTCGCGCCACCACCGCAAAAATCGGTCAGCGACGTCCCGTGCATCGAAGCGCCGTATGTGAATCAGGCTTTCTGTGACGCACAGCATCATCGCCGTTTCGTCTGTCCAGCCGCCCTTGGCTATCGAAAAAATACCACCGCCCTGCATATCATCCACACGGGTCAGTTGATTGGCACTGCGCATATCGTTGGTGACCCCGATGGCGTTCCCCAACGCTGCACCGAGCATCCCCCCGCGGAAAATGTCACGCCAACGCAACCACATCGCCCGTGTGCGGGCGTCTGGTTCGACCCATTGTTCGACATAATCGATTTGGGCGTGAAAATCCGGTGATTGACGGCGCAAACCGGCCACCTTCCGACGCTCGTTGAGCAAACCGATTGCCGCACGCGCTGAGAGCCCACCCCGCATAAACCAACACGCAATGACGGTACCCGTGCGGCCCACTCCACCCCAGCAATGGATGTAGAGTGCGATATTGTTGGTCCTGCACCACGCAATACGATCAAGAATGGCGACCATCAACGCAGGCGACGGAACAAGCCCGTCACGTATGGGATAATTGCGGTACTGTATCTGCGGGGCAATCTGGGTCAGCAGCGCGTGGTAGCTGGGAAGTTGGTCATCAGGACTCGAAAGGTCGATGATGTAACCGATTTCCTTCAGGGTGAGCCATCCAATGTGCGCCTCTGTTTGGTCAGTAACCCCTGCACCAATGTGTGAGCCTGCCCATATCCCTGGTTCGACGCGAAAGCATGCTGGCGGTGTTTGCATAAACACATCCCCAATGACGAGGTAACGGTATGTCTATTGTAGCGAAGCCCACGGAACGTGAAACACACACGAAAAAACGACGTGACTTGCGTCACGTCGTTTGTGTTGGTACCTCCAGCGGGATTCGAACCCGCGACCTACACCTTGAAAGGGTGTCGTCCTAGGCCGCTAGACGATGGAGGCGAAACCTCAGTTACTATATCATTCCTCAATCCAATATGCAAATCGAATTTTCAGGAGATAACCATGCAGATCCGGGTACTTACCAAAGCCGATGTGTTGCGCTTTGTCTCGATGCCGGCAGCAATCGATGCCGTCCAGCATGCATACGCGAGCATCGCACGTGGCACAACCGACGTTCCTTTGCGTATCGATGTCGCACAGTCCGCACATCAATCGCATTCGTTTTTTATGCCTGCGATTGTCGATGGCCAATCTCTCGGGATGAAAATCGTCTCTGTGTTCCCCCATAATGGCCCAGACCATGGGCTTCCCACCATCCATGCCATCGTACTGTTGATCGACGCCAGCACTGGTGTCCCCAAGGCACTCATGGACGGTACCGAGCTGACTATTCTGCGCACTGGCGCTGCCTCAGGGGTAGGTACACGGCTGCTCGCCCGTGAAGACAGTACACACCTGGTGGTCATCGGAGCGGGAGCACAGGCAGCGGGGCAGGTCAGAGCCGTCTGCGCTGTGCGCCCCATCACCACGGTCACCATTGTCAATCGTACGTTGGAGCGTGCCACCACACTCGCGGCTACGTTACGCCTCGAGTTCCCACACATCACCATTACTGCAACGACTGAACGGACGCGTGCGTTGGCAACTGCTGACATCGTCTGCCTGGCCACGTCATCGACCGTCCCGGTCTTTGCTGACAGCGAAATTCGCCCCGGTACACATATCAACGGCGTCGGTTCGTATCGGCATGACATGATCGAAGCAGACCCACAAACCTTGGCACGTGCGTATATTGCTGTTGATCAGTATGCACCCGCCTGGAGCGAAGCAGGCGAACTCATCGCTGCCCGTGATGCTGGACTCATTACCACAGAATCCGTCGTCGAAATAGGGGCAATTGCGAACGGTCACGCGCCGCGGCGCACGGACCGGGACCAGATAACGTTCTTTAAGTCGGTCGGCAATGCAGCACAAGACGTCGTTGTGGCAGAGATAGCTTATCAGACAGCTCTCCAACTACAGCTCGGCCAAGACGTGTCGCTTATCTAACTGAATCAGACGGTATTTTGCAAGAAACGTGCAAAACACCTATTTTTCTACTTGCAAACAATCGCATTCCATCATACAATCATCGCATACACGCATTTCTTGATATATTTTTGCATTTTCAAAGGGAGAATGTATGTACGAGCAACACACGAAAGAATACGCCCAAAACGGGTATGCGCTGGTACGAGGATTAATACCAGCAGCGGAAGTCCGCGAGTTAGTCGCCCATTATATGCAGATGAATGCGGCCGAACGTGCCAAAGAAGTATACGACCCTGACATCATTGCAGATGCCCAAGACCCGCTCAAACGCTACCCACGTATTTTGAATTTGCATCGCATCGATGCACGTAGCAAAAACCACTTACTCGACACACGCTTACGTGATGTAATGGTTGAACTATTAGGTATCGAGCCATTCGCAGTCAGTACTATGATTTATTTCAAAGCGGCAGGCGCACGTGGACAAGCACTCCACCAAGATCAGTATTACTTGCGGGTTAATCCGGGGACTTGTTGCGCCGCCTGGGTTGCTCTAGATGACTGCGACGAAGAGAACGGCTGTCTACAGGTTGTGCCAGGTAGTCATGAATTACCAGTACTCTGCACGATTCCTGCAGATACCAGCAAAAGTTTCACCAACGTGACGGTACCAATTCCGGCTGACATGTCTGCGGCATCCGTCATCATGCAGGCAGGCGACGTGTTGTTTTTCAATGGGCAATTGATTCACGGAAGCTTGCCGAACATTAGTCAGACCCGCTTTCGTCGTGCATTGATAACCCACTACATCGTCGGTGAAGCACAGCAGGTATCGCATTTCTACAACCCGGCATTGCGTTTTGATGGGAGCGAAGTTACCCTCGACGCGAGTGAAGATGGAAGTGAGTGCGGGGTGTGGGTAGAAAAGGATGGCAAACCAGGGGTCGAGATGCAAGCAGTCAGCAACGCTGGTGGGTACGTCCAGTAGTTTCTACACGAGAACGAGGATTGGTGAACCTTGACAAAACGGATTTTCCACCCACGCTTACAACAAATCGAACGCTATATCAGCGAGCACCGGCAGGTGACAACGAGTGTATTGTGTACGTCGTTTGATATCAGCGAAGCCACAGCTCGGCGAGATCTTGACCAACTAGCCGCACTCGGGAGCGTGCTGCGCGTGCATGGTGGCGCTGTTGCCATCAATGCAGCCCCACCTGAACCACCGGCTTTGCAACGCAGTCTTTGGCAAAAAGCAGAAAAGCAGCGGATTGCCCAGGCAGCGGCCAATCTCATCGTCGCAGGTGAAACGGTTTTTATCAGTAGTGGTACGACGGCTTTGGCTGTAGCCCAAAACATTCGTACCCGAAGCGACATCACCGTTGTCACCAACTCATTGCCGGTTCTGAATTGTTTGGCCGATAGCAATCTCGATGTGATTGCCTTAGGTGGAATGTTTCGCCAAAGTGAGTCTTCGTATATCGGACATCTCGCCGTACAAAGTTTGGCCGAGCTGCGTATGAGCAAGATTATTTTTGGAATTCGGGGTATCGATGCGATACAAGGATTGACCAACGACTATCTGCCCGAAACAATGACCGATCGTGCGATTCTGAGTGCCGGTAAACATGTCATCATCGTGGCCGACCACACCAAACTCGGGCGGAGTGCTCCGGCATTCGTGGCACCACTAAGCGCTATCGACATCTTGGTGACTGATACAAATGCCGATAGTGCGCTGTGTAATGCAATTGCCAACATCGGTGTGCAGGTCATTCAAGCATAGTAATCAAATTTTATGTACCAAAGGACCTCACCATGACACAACTAGGGACGCACACTTGGAATGAACTCTGCTCGCAACCAGATGCGTGGCGCGCTGCGCTCGACGTTGTGATCAATCAGGCGCCGCATATTGCAGCACATAAGGCCTTGACCAAAGCTAGCCACATCATTTGGAGCGGCTGTGGATCACCCTATTTCCTTGCCGTCGCAGCTGCCCGCATTACCCAACAATACGACACCCGCCCATGCTATGCAGTACCAGCCTCAGAATTATGGTTGAATCCTAGTGCGAGTATTCCCCGCGATGCCACGCCTACATTGATTTTGCTCAGCCGCTCAGGCAGCACCACCGAAGTACTACGGGCAGCAGCACAATTCCGCCAGAGTGCCCCTAATGGGCAGATCATTACCATCACCTGCTACCCAGACCGACCGTTGGCGAGCGTGGGTGACATCAACATCATCTTGCCGTCAGGGCAAGAGACCAGTTTGGCCCAAACACGCGCCTTCACGGTGATGCAAATTGCCGCGTTAGGAGTGATTTGGACGCTGATTGGCCGTTCATTAAGCGAGTTACGTAGCTTACCCGATATTGCGGCTGATGTGATGCAACGGTACCAAAACCAATGCCTCGAAATTGGCAAAAACCCCCACTATCACAGCTTTTATTTCTTGGGGAGTGGCTATCGCTATGGCCTTGCCAGCGAAGCCAGCCTCAAGATGAAAGAAATGTCGCTTACGATTAGCGAACCATTTCACCATATGGAGTTCCGCCATGGACCACAATCAATGGTCGATGCGCATTCATTGGTAATTGGGATTGGTTCCAAAAGTATGCAAGCCACAGAACAAGCGGTCCTGGCTGATATGCGCAAACTGGGTGGTCAAACCTTGTCCATTGGGCCGACCAGCGATTGCGACATGCACTGGGAATCGACAATTGATGATGCCCTCCAAGGTATTATTGCGTTGCCGCTGTTACAAACTATCGCCTACGCACGGGCCACCTCACGGGGACTTGACCCGGATAATCCGCACAATCTCAATGCGGTGGTCGTGCTTTAGCGGAACGAATCATCGGGGATGATTCGTTACCCATATCGTGAGTCGCAATGTCGCGTCTGTACATGAGGAGGTTGTATGCGTTCCTATTCACCCGTCCGCTGGCTCGTACTCATCCTGGCACTGTTGTTGGCTAGTTGTAGTGTAGCCACACCAGCCGCACCCGTAGCCGAACAAGTCACCATTCGCATGTGGTCGCACCAAAACTCGGCCTTCAACAAGGTCAATCAAGAACTGATTGACCAATTCATGAAGGAAAACCCCAACATCATCGTCAAGTACGAGACGTTCCCGTACGATCAATTCATCCAAACGTTGCAAACCTCGATGCCCGCCGGTACAGAAGCCGATGTCATCGAAATGTTCGGTTCATGGGTCTGCAATTATGCCACAGGTGGTCGCCTCCAAGAAACTCCGGCTGAAGTGATGAGCTACACCAAAGCCCAAGAGATTTTTTATAAGGCACCGCTCGACGGGTACTATTGCAATGGCAAGTTGTATGGCATGCCTAACGAATACAACTTAGAGTACAGCGGTGCACTCGTAAATCCTGAATTGTATAAGGCTGCCGGACTTACATTCCCGCCCGAATACAAAGACTTTAACGGTCTCATTGCAGATGCCAAAAAAATGTCCGCATTTAGTGGCGAAACAATGTCAACCGCAGGATTCCACTTCACTGGTGGTGATGCATTAGGGTTTATCATGCTTGGCGGTATTCTCGAACAAGGCGGGAACTATTTCGCCGACGATGGCAAGCACTTTAACTTCGAAAGCAAAGAAGCACTCAACGTGGTTCGCACGTTGACGCGCTACGCCCAAGAAGACAAAGTAATCGACGCAACGCTCTTTTCAGGTGACAACGGACTACCAGGTGCGTTTTTCAAAGGTCAAGTCGGAATCGCATACATCGGACCTTGGGCAGCTGGTGTTGGCAAAGTCGATTACCCTGATGTGAAATTCGAATATGTTGCGCTACCACCAATGTTTGGGAGCGAATACAAGTTTGCTGCCGATGCTGGTTGGGGTAAAGTCGTTTCGACGAACACCAAGCACAGCAAAGAAGCGTGGATGTTACAGAACTACTTGACCGTCAATCGAGCCAATGCGTTGAAGTTCAATCAAATTTCAGGAACGGTACCAGCGCTCAAGGAATTGGTTGATAATCCAGCCGAAATTCTTGCCGTTGCACCGTACATGCAACCCATCCTGAAGTTACTCCCGTATGGTCAATACTTGGGGAACGTCACAGACCGCGATCAACTCTTTTATGAAATTATCGCAAAAAACTTGACAGACGCCCTCAACGGATCGGTGACGCCAGAACAAGCTGCAGCAAACATGAATGCTGAAGCCAATGCAATGGTTGACAGTAAAGCAAGCAAGTAACTCTTCAAATCATGCGCGTCACCGTAACCGGTGACGCGCATGATCAATACAGGAGGCATTGCCATGGCCTCACCTGGCTCGGTTCGACAAACACAACGCCGATTTGCCTTTCGTGTCATGACTCCCATCATGATCTATTTGATGATTTTCAGTTTACTCCCCCTGATTTGGGCGGTTATTCTGGGCTTCTTCGATTATTCACCAGCACGTGTTGGGGGCACACTATTTGGTTTAGGGGAATCTAATCCTTTTATCGGCATCAGAAATTATGTGGATTTGTTTAGCGATAGTCAACCTGCAACGGTTTTTCGCAAATCAGTGTCAAATACATTTTTATTTACGTTTTTAATCTTGCCTCTGAACCTTGCGATCACGCTCCCACTCGCAATCATCATCGAACGCAGTCATACGCGGGTCAAAGGGTTTTTTCGTGCTGTGTATTTCTTACCGACCGTTACATCGGCAGTTGCAGTTGCGTTGATATGGGGTGCGATTTACAATCCGCAAGCAGGATTGCTCAGTGAAATGATTCGCTCCATTGGATTGACCCCGCCCAAAGCGTGGTTGAGTGATCCTCAAGCCTTTGTAATGGGAATTCCGTTGGCAATGTTCGCCTTGATTGTCGCCCATTTATGGCAAGATTTTGGCTATAATTTGGTTATTTTCATTGCGGCTCTGCAAGGAATTCCGCAAAATTTACGTGATGCGGCAAGGGTTGATGGTGCCAACGAACAACAAATGTTTTGGTATGTCACACTACCCTTATTACAACCAACCATGCTATTTGTCTCTGTAATGACGATTTTATCGTCGCTCCAGATGTTTATATTAGCGCAAGTGATGACGAGAGGCGGCCCGCGGGAGCAGACTCAGACCATTTTGATGAGTATTTATCAAAACGCATTTCGTTACCAAAACATGGGTTGGGCTGCAGCCATGTCGTTTATCTTGTTTGGAATCATTATGGTGTTCACCCTCCTGCAGTTTCGTTTTTTGCGTAGTGATTGGGAGTACTAACATATGGTCACACAATCACGTACGAACTATTCATATCTCATTGGTGCAGTCCTGCGCTATGTCGTGCTCGGCATTGGCTTGAGTGTGACATTACTGCCGTTCGTGTATGTAATTTTGTCTTCTCTCAAAACTCCCAGTGAGATTATACAGATCCCGCCCACTTTGTTCCCCAAAGTACCAACTTGGCAAAACTACACCACTATTTTCAACGACCCCAAAGTACCCCTCGGGCTGTTTTTCTTTAATTCGAGCTTCGTGGCGATAGCACGGGTAGGGGTAACCTTGTTTACCAGTTCCCTCGCCGGGTATATTTTTGCACGCTACGAGTTCGGCGGCAAAGGACTGATGTTTGCCGTTATCATGGCGCAAATCATGATTCCCTTTCAGATGATTATGATTCCGCTATATTTGATTCTCGTCAAATTACAACTCATCGATACCTTGTGGGGGCTCATCATCCCTGCCATGATAGACGCCTTTGGTATTTTTTTGATGCGTCAATTCATCGAAGGTATCCCGCGCGAGCTGATTGATGCAGGGAGAATGGACGGTGCAAGCGAGTTTCAAATCTATCGGAGTTTAATTCTTCCCCAATTAAGTGCACCATTAGCTACATTGGGTATTTTCACTTTTATGGCAACCTGGAACGATTACCTGTGGCCTTTGATTGTAATCACCACCCATGAACGCCGCACACTCCCACTGCTATTGACCTGGTATAGCAGTAATCATGGCTCGCAACCCAGCCTTACCATGGCGGCCTCAGTCATTGTGCTGATACCAATTGTATTGATTTATATCTTGTTTCAACGGCAGATTGTGGCCAACGCCGCCACCAGTGGATTCAAGTAAGCGGTAGCGTATTTTATGCGCCACCACAAAGGATAAGTCCCATGGAACGCTACGTACTGATAGGCGCAGGGAGTGCATCTTTTACGCGT
The DNA here is from genome assembly GCA_903868295.1 of uncultured Roseiflexaceae bacterium. GTDB lineage: Bacteria > Chloroflexota > Chloroflexia > Chloroflexales > Roseiflexaceae > UBA965. Next base: position 16,227 of record CAIPUQ010000059.1, on the reverse strand, counting down.
GGACTTTTAGCAGATTTGGTTGCCGCAGGGCGCCCATGTGATGTCCGTCTGGTTGATCCCAACCCGCAAGCCTTGCATGTTGCAAACCAACTCGCTCGTAAAATGATTGCACAAACAGGCGCGCCGATTGGGTTGCGTGCCCATACCGACCGCCGCGAGGCACTCCCTGGGGCAACCGTGGTGATTTGCACGGTTGGGGTAGGGGGACGGCGAGCGTGGGAGCAAGACGTTTTCATCCCGCGCCAATACGGCATCTACATGCCAGTGGGTGATACCGTCGGACCAGGCGGTAGCTCCCGCGCTGTCCGCATGATCCCCGCCATGGTCGCAATTGCCCGCGATGTCGCTGCATATGCTCCTGACGCGTTGTTCGTCAACTATTCCAATCCGATGGCCCCAATTTGTCAGGCGATCCAGCTCGCCGTTGGGATCCCCGTGATTGGCTTGTGTCACGGAGTCTTGCATGTCCTTCATTACCTCGCAGATACCTTGGCGCTTCCCAAGGCATCGTTGACCGCGCAGTATGCAGGGTATAATCATCTGACCTGGATGACCGCAATTGCCAGTGATGGGGTCGACCTGATGCCGCGCATGCATGCATATGCCGCATCACAGCAGACGGTACCCGTTACCCAGGCCGACCAGAATCGATTCTCGTGGGAGCTTTTGGGGCACACCGGGGCATTCCCTGCAGTCCTTGACCGTCACGTGACCGAATTCTTTCCACAGTTTTTTCGCTCTGGAGCATACTACGGCATGCGTCTCGGGGTAGATGCGTTTTCGTTCGAAGGCACAATTGCCGGCGGTGATGCCGAGTTTGTTGCGATGGAAGCCGATGCAAACAGCGTTGCTCCGTTGCCCGAACGATTATTTCTGCGCGAATCGGGCGAGCACGAGCAGGTGGTCGAGATTGTCCGCGCCATCCGCGAACAACGCAACGAAATCTATGCCGTTAATCTGCCCAACACCGGCCAAGTACCAGATCTCCCCATCGGTGCAATCGTCGAAGCCCCGGCGCATATGGCAAACGGGAAGCCCACAGCAATCCCCCAACCACGTTTGGGGCATGCAACCGCAGGGATGCTGGCAAGCAGGTACGCCTGGGTGAATGTTATTGTCGAGGCAGCCCTTACCCAAAACCGCGATGCATTTCTGCACGCGCTGACCATTGACGGCTCGGTCGATTCGCTCGCCACGGTCGAAGCGCTCGGCGCAGACCTGTGGACGCACACGACGAGTTACATAGACGCAACGACCAACGGAGAAGGACAATCATGACGCGGATTACGTTCATCGGCGCAGGGAGCATCGGGTTCACACGGACCCTGGTACGTGACATTTTGACCTTTGATCGTCTCAAAAATGCCGAATTGGTGTTGATGGACATCGACCAGGAACGGCTGGACTTCGCCGAAAAGTCGGTCCGCCGTATCATCGAACTGGGCAAATACCCGGCTACCGTCCGTTCAACCCGCAACCGGGCTGAAGCCCTCCAGGGTGCCGACGTCGTCATGGTGACCATTTTGGCCGGCGGCGTGCAGGTCTGGCGCTACGACATCGAAATCCCCAAGAAGTACGGCATCGACATCAATGTGGGCGACACACGTGGCCCATCGGGCATCTTCCGCGCATTGCGCACCATCCCCGAAATGCTCGCCATCGTCAAAGACATGGAAAAATACTGCCCATCAGCGATGATGCTCAACTACACAAACCCCATGGCGATGCTCTGTCGTGCTATGCAACACGAGTCCAAGATTGCCATCACGGGGCTCTGTCACAGTGTCCAAGGGACATCTGAGATGCTCGCGCAATGGATAGGCGCACCGTACGAAGAAATCGATTACGTCTGCGCCGGCATCAATCACATGGCCTGGTATGTCAAATACAACTGGAAGGGCCAAGACGCCATCCCGTTGATTCGCAAAGCCATCACCGAGCGCCCAGAAGTCTACAACGAAGAAATTGTGCGCAACGAGATGTTCCTCAACCTCGATTATTATGTGACCGAATCGAGCGGGCACAACTCTGAGTACAACGCCTGGTTCCGCAAACGCCCCGACCTGATCGAAAAGTACTGCACGCACGGTACTGGTTGGAATCCCGGTGTCCATGCGTATATCCTCGATGAGTACCTGCGGCGCGAAAACGAATGGCGCGACGATGCCCGATCGTGGTTCGATGGCAGTGCCAACCTCAACCTCAATCGCGGCCACGAGTACGCTGCCTACATCGTCAACGCACTCGCAGGTGGCGAACCGTTCCGCTTCAATGGCAATGTACGCAACACCAACCTCATCACCAATTTGCCGCAGGATGCCTGTGTCGAAGTCCCCGTCTTTGTCGACAAAGACGGCCTCCATCCGGTGCATGTCGGGGCAATCCCGCCACAAGTCGCCATGTTGACCAACTTGTCAGCCCAGATCGAAGAAATGGCAGTGGCTGGTGCACTGACCGGCGATCCACGCAAGGTCTACCACGCAATCCTCAACGACCCGTTGACCGCCGCCGTGTTGGCACCAGCAGAGATCAAAGCCATGGTCAACGAGATGTTTGCCCAAAACAAAGCTTATCTGCCACAGTTCAAACACACGGTAGTGGCATAGGGTACAACCCCACGAGCACAAACACCGGCTGCGTCGATGCATCGACGCAGCCGGCTTCGTCTAGAACGTTATGTCGCCCGTGCGTGTAACGGCGGTCGGCGTGTCCTGCTTTTGGTAGAGCGCAACTGTCAGGAATGTTTCGATGACCTCGCCCGCTTGCATCACACGCTGATTCCCCTTGGCGGCGACTGCTGACAAACCATCCGTCGGATAGCCGCACCACGGTTCGAGCGCAAACGCATGGACCCGACCCCACCAAGGGAATCCGCCGGTACGACTGAACTCGTGCCACTGCCACACATGCGAAAAGACCGTCGCATCCCATGCAACGGCGACGCCGAGCCGATGAAAATCGCTATACAGGCTATACCACGCAGTGTCATCCGCAAAATTGCTCAGATAAAACACATCGCTACCGTGCGCGTCGGCATGGGCCGGCACTATACTCGTGTCGAACGGAGTACCGTCGGGCCCCGCCAGCATGGGCCATGTACCGTGTGCGCCATTGCGTGACAGCCGGTTTGGGCCTTCGGTGGCGCCGTTATGGGCTTCGATTGCTCGGGCCGAGGTCGCAATCCGTGCCCCATGGCTGAGGAACGGCAATCCATAGGCGATGTGATGCCCCCACATGATGTCGATGGGTTCACCTGCCTCGTTGGTGAAGGTCTCGCTGAGGCGCAAAACCGGTGACGTACCTTCGATAGTCATGTCACGGACGATGCGGATCGGAGTCCGAATCCCGCGCACGCTACACCGGACCGTCACGCGCTCAGGCGTATCTTCGAGCACCATCACATCCCACGGCAGCAAAGACACCTCACCGTGTTGGCCATACGAGGCTCCACGATGCGTATTGGTCGGTCCGCCGGACGGGGCAATTTCTTGCCACCCACCGAGGTAGGTATCCATGAACGTCCCGACGGTGCCGCCTATCGAGCCCGTTGCACGTGCAGGGTCATGGATGGCGACAGGCAACCGGAGCAACGGATCGATGTCCGACGGTTTGTGCCGTAACTCGACAATCTCGGCGCCACGATCAAGCAAAACGGTGACCCGCAAGGCGGCGTTTTCGAGCACCACCGCACGCATCCCCCGAATCATCCATTCATCCGAAACACGGCAACCGTGTGTGTGTATTGATGTCGTTCCCATGCGAGTTCCTTTCCTATGCGTTCGGTTCACTGCCCACACGCCACCAGTGGCGATACCATGCGGCAGCCCGATTGAGTTCAGCAATAGACACCCATTCGTCTTCGGTGTGCGCCTGCGCTATCGAGCCTGGCCCATACACCACACAACAATCCGGTATCTCTCCGTAGGCAAACGCATTGGTGCCATACGGCGCAGTGGTCGGCGTCGTCTCGTGGAACGCACACAGCGCGGTCACCCATGGATGGGCAGGGTCTTGATAAAACGCCTCGGCGCTTGTGACAAAGGTAATCGTCGCCCGCCCGTCGGTGGCATCAGCGGCGAGTGCTTCGAGTTGGCGCTGTACCTCGGCGGCGGATTCACCGTCTACCACGCGGCGATCGATACCAATCCGACATGCATCGGGGACGATGTTCATGCCTCGGCCACCGTTGATAAGCGAAACCGTCAACGTCCCATGCCCCAACGCGGCCGGTGCGGTAGTCTGCAGGCGTTGGTGCTCTGCAATATATGCATTGACGACGGGCATCATGGCGGCGATTGCATTGACCCCACGGTCGGGTTGCGATGTGTGTACCGCGACACCCTGCGTATGCACCCACAGACGGACCAAACCGGTGTGGCCGTAGACGGGTCGACATTCGGTGGGTTCAGCGACGATCATGGTCTGTGGGCGAAGTTTACGCATTCGCAGCCAGGCTGCGAGGGCAATCGCGCCGCTCCCGAGTTCTTCTTCGTCGACGGTACATGCAATCATTATGGTCTGCGCGAACGGTGCGCCACTGCGCACCTGTGCTTCGATGACCGCGAGCGCCACGGCAAGCGACGCCTTGGTGTCGACCGCTCCTCTGCCATAGACGCGTCCATCACGCACAACCGCGCCGAACGGGTCGATGGTCATCTGCTCTACCCCAACGGTATCGAGGTGCACATCGAGCAACGCAACGGCGGGGTCGCTCCCATGCCAGATTGCATAGATGTTATCTCGCTTTGGCAGAACGGGGTCATAGATGATTTCGTCTGCATCGAGATCACCGAAAATTTGCGCCAGTACGGTCACCAAAGCGCCTTCCCCGGTGGTTTGCGCGGTTGGACCTGCATGCGCTGGATTGACGCTCGGGATCTGAACCAAACGTTGTAGCCATGACACGATACGTGCTTCCATCGTCTATTCCTTGCTGTGTAACTGCGTCGGCGAGAGTGACAACGTGTCGATACCACGCACCATTGTTACCACAACCTGCATGGCACGGTGCAAAATATGCGGATTCACCGCGGCTACGGTATCGTGTGGACTCCCTTGGAGCGGCACCAACCCATCAGCATCGAGACAGGTAATCTCGATTGCACGATACTGACGCCGCAAAAACGGCCGAATCAGGGCTGGCTGACGGGTCACGCGGGGCTCAATAGCGGTGTCAGCGTGGAGTTGATGTGCCATTTCGATGAGCAACGCATCCACCGGTCTGCCACGATCATAGGCATGATACAGCCCATACGCCAACGGCCCTCTGCCTATACCCGCCAAGCCAATAAAGAACGTCGTCTCAGGATCAAACGGATATCGTTGCAGCAAGTCAATCGCACCACTATCGATGCTACTCGCGCCGAGCGCTACCGCCCATACTTCGGTGTGACGCAGCTCGCCGATTTCATCAAAGCTCCCCGCGAGCACCGCCAAAGCACCTGCGTGGCTGATGGCACCTGCGCTGCGTACCGGTCGGCGTGCGTGTGCATCAATGACGACCATCACCAAGAAGTACCACACACACAAGACAGCCATCCAGGCAATGGGGATGGTCATAGCACTCGGGCCAAATAACGCCGGCAAGGGGTCGATCAGCGAGAGCACAATCAATGTTATTTGAATGGTCGCCACGAGCAAATGCGTACGCGGTTGTCCGTGCCGGATTGGTGCAGCAAAGACGTCGAGTGGGGCACACACCACAACACGCCGCAAGGTGCGCCGAATGCTCTTTCGGATCGCCAACACATTTTGACTCGTCGCACGAGCTCGCTGCACCGGCATCACATCACGCATCAGCGCCTGATAGGCGACGAACGTACACGCCAGCGCACTCACCAGTGCGAGCCATAGTGATACATAGATTGACAATACCGTTACGAGGCTCAAACCACACAACAAACGTACGACTGGTCGAACAGAAGTGGCAGTGGGAAACACATCTTGCCAGAACCACACATCCGCGCGCTGCCACAACTGGACAAAATACGCCGCAGCATCTGCCTCGGCGCGCGATCCCGCTGGCCGCCAGCCGATGTCTTCTGCAAGTGCCCGAACAATCTCGTAGAGCGGCAAACGATGACGCCCGTTGGTCGTCTGACGGTGCGGTTTGCTGGCAAGCAGTGTCGCGAGCAAATCGTCAGGTGTTTCTGCTTCTTCGGCCATACCCAACCCGTTCTTGCATATCTACTACACAATATGGTACCATATGACATCAAAGCTATTTTACTTGATTGATATCACCTAAATCTCATAATTACAAAAAGATGACAACATCCGTCAACCCTTGTAACCCGACGGTGAGTACTATACTATATCGTACAGATAGCAATCACGAGGCAGTACATGACTCGTCAAATCTTGGCCATACTTATCGTCGTGGCTATCCTGGCAGTCGTGGTGCGTGTGGCAATGCAATCTGATGCATCGCTTGATCGTTTGACCGCTGTGTTGATTCAACCGACGGTCGCCACAACTCCTTCGTTGGATGTTCGCGTTGCTGATGCAGTCGCACTCCCAACCCAACTCCCGCAGGCGCTCGCGTCAGCAGTAGTTGCAACAGTACAGGCTGCGACACCGCAACCCAAACCTGCTGCTTGGAGTACACAACGGCCAGTGGTTTTGCCGAACACCGGAGTCTTTGGTGATGTGGACTGGACACAAAACATCACGTTTATCGCATTCATAACAATCATTAGCACCGTCGCTGCTGTCGGTTATTGGTTGGGAAGGAATAAATAATGCAAAACACACAAACAGTCGAGCAACAGATCCGTCAGTCACGCCGACGCGCATTGATGAACGGTGCGGTGCTGTCATCAAACTGGCACATCCGGTTGCGTCACCACGTCTCAAGCTATATGGGTGTCACGGTCTTGTTGGTGACAGGTATTTACATCGTCGCCCAAGTTGCTCTCATGCGCGTGACCGCTGTCGACGAACTTACTCGTGCCGCAACCACTTCGCAATCAATCGAACGCATCAATCCGAGCGTCACGACAACCGAAGCAACAGGCATGCAGTTGGTTCCACCGATTAGTGCGTCACCGATTACCCGCATGTCAGTACCAGCCATCGAACTCGATGCCCCCGTGCTGATGGTGAGTTGGATGCAGAACCCCGTGACTGCCTTGCAAGAATGGACGGTTGCCCGGTACGCCATCGGTCACCACTATCAATCAGGCCTCCCTGGCGAAGGGACAAACATCGTCTTTAGTTCACACGTTGCCGGGTATGGGAAGCTGTTTGCCAACCTCGACAAACTGCTGCCGGGTGAAACAATCACGCTCTTCGAAGGGGACATCGAACACACATACACGGTGACCTCGCAAAAACTCATCCCTGCAGAAGGTCCTACTCCTGAAGAACAGATTGCAAACCTGCAGCTCCTCGAACCAACAGAAAACGAGCAGCTCACCCTGATTACCTGCTGGCCTGCATCGGGACCAGACAAATTCAGCCAGCGTCTCGTCGTCATCGCCGAACCAACCAAGTAAACCATCAACAAACACCCCCGCCATGCTGGTGCATGGCGGGGGTGTTTTCGTCATCACTTAGCGCAGCGGGATAACCATGTAGTTGTCGGGCACGAAGAAGCTCCCTTCGGTCACGCCACTCGGTGCGGCGTGGCGCAGCTCTCGACCGATATCAGACCATGTCTGCGTCCCTGCGATCCCTGCCTTGTAGAGGCCAATCACCGCAGTGACATCTTCAGCGCTCTCGTGGACGAATTCCAATCGGATGTGTTTGACCCCAGCTGCCAGCCAACCGGCGAGATGCTTGGTGCCTTCTTGTGCTTCGGCGCCAAAGACGGTGTTGCGGCAACCGACATCTGCAATCACTGGGTGGATACGCCCATGGTGATCACGCAACCCAACCTGATGCGATTCACACGGCCTGCCGCAATCCTTGTAGCTCGTCCCTGTCGACAAAAACCGACAGAAGACACAGTGTTCGGTGTGAAAAACCGGCAAATGATGATACGCAATCACTTCGATTGATGATCCCCCAAGTTGCTTGACCATATCAGTTATCTGCGCAGCATTGCAATCATGGGTCGGCGCAAGTCGTGTAATACCAGCGTCGCGCAAAAGTTGCGCAGATAATGCATTCGCAGCATTGAGCGAAAAGTCGCCCACCATCGTCACCCCTGCCGCCCGCAACTCATCGATGTATCCTGCGCCGCGCACCAAAACGGGGCAATCCAGTTTTGCCAAGAATTGCGTTATACGTGCTTCGCCGGGCTTTAGTACGCGCGGTGAAGCGACCTGCACCGTGATACCCGCCTCTTTGACCGCAGCAACGGCATCCTTGAGCCCGTACAATTCGAGATAATCCAAGGTGATGCTGGCAGGCTGTGCTGCAATAGCAGCTGCCAATTGCCACGATTGTCGCACCATGACATGAATCTGCACTGCCTCGTCGGTGTCTTTGCTCAGCACCACGTTTGCCTGTGCGTCAGCCAGCACCTGTGTAGGATCATTGACCGTGCCCACGTCGACTGCCGCCAAGACGACATCCAACAGTGCCACTGCGTCACGCCGGAGCTGGTTCAAATACGACGGCGACACCGCAAGTTCCTGCCCGGTGCGGTTTTCTACCGCTGCGAGTTGATAGTATGTGCCACCCAGCCGTCCCAACTGCTTGGCCAAGAAGGCATCGGTGACGGGCCGCTGTTCTTCGTCCGAAGCCGGTGGATCAAGCATGATCACGACTTGTGCGTCGGGTCGATACGCCAATTGCCACGTCATCTGTAGTCGTCCATCGCCCACGGTTTCGATAATGATAGTGATGGGCTGCCGGGTAACGGGTAGATGCGGATCGATGTACGGTTTTGCAGCTTTGGCAACATCGACATCGTTGGTGCGCCAGACCAAATCCCCTGCCCGCACCCGCGTGCTGTTGATTGCCCGTCGCCCAAAACTCAACGAGACGTTGCCGTTGGCCATCGACGTCACCGTAAAAATGCGCCCACCCTCTTCTTTTTCTTCGGGGCTCCGCCAATCTGCCGCATCAAATACGACCCCATCGCCCGCCTTGAGCGGCACGGTCCGTGGCTCGATGACGATGTGGTTCTCCCCGACTTGGGCAACGGTCCCCACACAGATCCCGCGGTGGCGCGGCGCGCGACCATTCACCACCGTTTGGTGATTCGTCCCACCAATAAAGAAATCGCCCAACCCGCGCGAATACACTTGTTCGAGCAATAGCTTTTCATCACGACTGATTTTTTCGGCCCGTTTGGCCAACGCATTGTCGACTGCAGTGCGATATGCACGCGTCGTCAAGGCAACATACTCTGCGTCTTTGTAGCGTCCTTCGATTTTGAGCGACGAAATACCGATATCAACGATTTCATCGACATGGTCGATTGCCATCAAATCACCGGGCGACAACAGATAGCGTGCATCCGCCAATGGTTTTTGGATGCCGTCGACCATCAGGTCATACGGCAGCCGGCACGCTTGGGCGCACTGCCCACGATTCGCGCTGCGTCCACCCCATGCCTCCGACGAGAAGCACTGCCCCGAGTACGAGACACACAACGCGCCATGCACAAAAATCTCGAGCTCGACGTCGGTCTGTGCTTTGATCGCACGGATTTCGGCGAGTGACAGCTCACGCGCCAACACGACACGGTTTGCCCCCAAACGGCGCGCAAATTCAACCCCCGCGGCGTTGGTGACACTCATTTGCGTACTGCCGTGCACCTCGAGGTGCGGTGCAATCTGTCGCGCCAATGCGGCAACGCCGATATCCTGCACAATGATGGCATCGACTCCGGCTTCTGCAATAGCAGCAATCGCCCGGCTTGCTTCGGACAACTCATGTCCATATACCAACGTGTTGAATGTCACAAAGCCACGCACGTTGCGGCGATGCAACGTCTGCATGACTTCGTGGAGCTCATCGAGCGCAAACCCTACTTTGGCACGCGCCGAAAAATGGGTCAATCCAAAATACACGGCATCGGCGCCTGCTTCGACGGCGGCTTGCAACTGTGGCCAATAGCCTGCAGGGCTCATCACTTCGGGACGGTAATTTTTATTCATACCAATTATTATACCCGGGTTGTCTGTATGCGTTATCTCTGCGCCGCCATGACGCGCCAAATGCCGTCATTACCTCCACAGCAGTGCATGCGGCGCTTTTCAGATATGGTAAAATGTCCGCGTTCCCGTTCAATGACGCACACCATGATCCAAGGAGGATACGATGGATTACGCACCGCGCCCACAAGACAAATTCACGTTTGGGCTCTGGACCGTAGGGAATGTTGGTCGTGACCCGTTTGGTGAACCCGTTCGCAATCCCAAATCACCGGTCGAAATCGTCCATCTGCTTGCAGAGTGTGGCGCATGGGGTGTCAACTTCCACGACAACGATCTCGTCCCCATCGACGCCACCCCGGCAGAACGTACCCAAATTGTCCGTGACTTCAAAAGTGCGTTGTCCAGCACGGGGCTGGTTGTTCCGATGGCGACGACCAATTTGTTCACCGACCCAATCTTCCGTGATGGTGCGTTTACGTCCAACGACGCAGCGGTCCGTGCCTATGCCGTCCAAAAGACCATGCGTGCAATCGACCTCGGCGTCGAGTGCGGCGCAGAAATCTACGTCTTCTGGGGGGGTCGCGAAGGCACCGAATCCGATGCCACCAAGAACCCAGCCGAATCCATCAAGCGCTTCCGCGAAGCCATCAACTTTTTGGCAGCCTACTCCAAATCGCAGGGCTACAAGCTCCGCTTTGCGCTCGAACCCAAACCCAACGAACCCCGCGGCGATATCTTTTTGGCGACCGTCGGCCACGCACTTGCGTTCATCTCGACCCTCGATGACCCCGACATGGTCGGCGTCAACCCCGAGGTCGCACACGAGACCATGGCAGGCCTCAACTTCTTGCATGGGGTCGCCCAAGCATGGGAGATGAACAAACTCTTCCACATCGACCTCAACGATCAGGTGGTTGGCCGCTACGACCAAGATTTCCGTTTCGGGTCTTCCAATATCAAAGGCGCATTCCATCTGGTCAAGTTCCTCGAAGATGTCGGCTACAACGGCAGCAAACACTTCGACGCACATGCCTTCCGCACCGATAACGACGAGGGCGTCAAAGCCTTTGCCAAAGGGTGCATGCGCACATACCTCATCCTCAAAGAAAAAGCCGCACGCTGGAACGCCGACAAAGACATCCAAGCACTCGTGCAGCACATCAATAGCATCGCTCCTGGTCTGCCAGCCTGGCAAGGCGGCTTCAGCGCCGACAAAGCCAAACTCTTGTCTGCCCATCAGTTCGACCGCCCCGCTGTCGCACGCAAAGGGCAACCATACGAGCAGCTCGATCAGCTGACCATGGAAGTCATCATGGGCGTCCGCTAACCAACGGATTCGTATCGAGGGGCGAGGCATGCCTCGCCCCTTTCGTCTGTGTAAAGGCCATCACTATGCCGCTCTTCATCGGGCTCGATATCGGAACGTCCGGCGCCAAAGCAATCATCTGTGATGGCGAAGGTACCATTATCGCCAGCGCTCTCGCCGAGTACCCCATTTCGTCCCCACAGCCGCTCTGGAGCGAACAGCACCCCGCGGATTGGTGGCGTGGCGCCCAAGAGGCAATCCGCACCGTCGTCAGTCGCGTCGACCCTGCACAGATTCGCGGCATCGGCTTGACCGGTCAGATGCATGGGGCAGTCTTCCTCGACGACGCCAACACCGTCATCCGCCCTGCCTTGTTGTGGAACGATCAACGTACCGCAGCAGAGTGCACCGAAATCACCCAGAAAGTCGGGGCTGAACGACTCCTCGCCATCGCGGGTAATCCTGCTTTGACCGGGTTCCAAGCTCCCAAAATCCTCTGGGTGCGCAACCACGAACCCGCAAACTACGCCCGCATTGCCCACATCGTGCTCCCCAAAGACTACATTCGCTTCATGCTGAGTGATGTCTACGCAGCAGATGTCGCCGATGGTGCTGGCACGCTCCTGATGGACATCAGCGCACGCGATTATTCTCCCGAAATTCTGACCGCGCTGGGGATCCCCCGTGCGTGGCTCCCACGGCTCTACGAAGGTCCGCAGGTCACCGGCGAACTCAGCGCTCGGGCTGCCGCACAGCTGGGCATCCCCGCTGGCATCCCCATTATTGCCGGCGGCGGCGATAATGCAGCAGCCGCAATCGGGACCGGTATCGTTACCCGCGGCGTGGTCAATAGCAGTATCGGTACCAGTGGCGTCATCTTTGCACACAGTGACACCATCGCACTCGACCCCAAAGGGCGCTTGCATACCTTCTGCCACTCCGTTCCCGGCGCGTGGCACATGATGGCGGTAACCCTCTCAGCAGGCGGCTCGTTTGCGTGGTTCCGCAATCTGCTGCGCCAGATGGGCAACCCTGCACTCTCCTACGACGACCTCGTCGCGGTCGCCGCCCCGACACCCATCGGCGCCGAGGGCTTGGTCTTTTTGCCCTACCTCAATGGCGAACGGACCCCGCACCTCGATCCGCTCGCACGGGGTGGGTTCATCGGATTAACCAGTCGTCACACGGTCGGTCACATGGCCCGTGCGGTGCTCGAGGGCGTCACCTATTCGCTCCGCGATGGGCTCAGCCTCATGCACGAACTCGGGGTCCCAACCACTGACATCCGCGCAACCGGCGGCGGCGGCAAGAGTGCGTTTTGGCGCCAACTCCAGGCCGATATCTATGGTGCCCCGGTATCGACGCTGGCTGCCGAAGAAGGTCCTGCCTACGGTGCAGCCCTGTTGGCGGGTGTCGGCACTGGCCACTTCCGCGACACCAACGACGCCGTTCAACGCTGTGTCCGCGTCGCCACTACCGCACAGCCCGACAGCACAGCCGCCGCCCAGCACGACCGCGCCTATGCAATCTATCGCCAACTCTATGGTCACCTCGCCACCGACATGCATGCATTGGCGTCGCTCTAATCGTGTTTTTGGCGGCGCACCCGGCCCGAACCACGGGCATTCGTCAATCCACGTTGGTAGTGGAGTCGCATCCGTATATTGCCATCGTCAAAGTGACACGCACTATCTCCCTGAGCGTGACATTGTGCCTCGAGTAGCATTTCTGCAGACACAGAAGTACACCGCACCGGGCTGGTCCATGTGACCAGCCCGGTGTATTGTTGCATCTCGTCACTGCACAGGGCAGTGTGGCGCGCTACCGCTGCCATGCAGGCAATTGCACCTACGACAGCCGTCTTGTGTGCCGTGTGGAGCATCACGGTATATCTGCAGCTCCCCCGCTGCCAAACCACTTTGTACCACTCTAACGATGGTAAACAACACCACCATGGCAAATGCCACAGTGGTGTCGCTACGCGGGCCGTATGTGGATGTGGGGGTTAGTTCATCGCTTCAGTGACTGCAGCGATGAATGTCGCCGGGTTATCGTGGTGCATCTCGTGTCCGACAGCGGGGATACACACCGCGGTCAAATTGGGCATGTACGTGACGAGCTCGGCTGCAAAGTCTGCCCCAATCACGCCGCCCTTTTCGGGCTCACAGTAGAGCATGGTGATGGGAACAGGCACTTTGTGAAGCCATTGCCACACCGGCGTCTTGATTTCGTCAAGCCACCCCAACACCTCGGGGTCGTTCTGCAGCTTAGCGGTTGCCCAGCTGTCGAGCGCTTCGTCACTCCAATGCGGGGCTTCGTTGCGTTTGAAGGCCACCAAGTCAGTATGACGCATGCCCACCCAGGCCTGCAATCCCTGCTTCCAAGGGTCTCGGACGCCTGTCACATAGGCATCGTCACCGCCCCGCGGCCACACCGCAGGATCTTCGAGGATGACGCGACCGACCAACTCCGGATGTTTAGATGCGAGAAAAAGACTCTGCGCGCCGCCCATCGAATGACCGATAACCGTTGGCTTGACTAGGCCGAGTGCGCTGATCAGGGCAGCGGCATCGGCGGCAATCGTGGCGGTCGCATAGTCGCTGGCGCGATCCGAGGTGCCGTGGCCCCGGCCATCTGGTGCAGTCACGCGATAGCCCGCTGCGACCAATTGGGCAATCTGCACGCTCCAGTACAACCCACACCCGGTGATCCCGTGCAGTAACAACACATCGGGCCCACTGCCGGCCTGATGAACGGTCAAGGTCACCCCCGTCGACAGCGCAACACGCCGTTGTTCGGTCTGTATCATACGGTACCACCCTTCCATCTATATCCTGTGCGCAGTATATAACAATCACCCCCGAGTTGTTACCAACTCGGGGGCTAGAATGGGGTGCTCGACGGGTTTCGAACCCGCAACCTCTGGAGCCACAGACCAGCGCTCTGCCGTTGAGCTACGAGCACCACAACGCTAGCTAGTATAGCATACCAAGCCAGCGTCCGCAAATCGAGTTACGCGCCGATGCGTACCCATCCGCCGTTCTTTTCGCTGGCGACCAGTGCATCAATCACACGCATATTCGCCACCGCATCTTCGATTGGGGTCGGCACCGCAGTGTTATTGATAATCGCCAGGCTGAACAATTCGCCCTGGATGGTATATTGATCCACCGTCGGCAACTGGATCTCCTGCGTTTTGCCATTTGCCGTGTGCCACATGATGCATGGCTTGTCTGGCGGCGCATTGAAGGGAATTTCGATTTCGATGCGGCCCTCGGTCCCCAGTATCTGCACCCGTTGATAGTTAGATAACTGTGTCGAGCAGGTAAACGTCGCGGTCCCGCCTGCGAACTGCATCATCCCTGATGCCAATCGGTCCGTCTTGAGCTGCGGATCGTATTCGATCAGACCAACGACTTTGCTCGGCTCGCTGCCAAAGATAAAGCGCGACAACGAGATGTTGTAACAGCCAATGTCCATCAATCCACCACCGCCGATATCTGCTTGATTACGCACATTGGTGGGATCAGTGAGGTAATAGCTAAAGATACTCTGGATGGTACGCAACTGCCCGATACCGCCCGCATCGACGATTGCTTTGGCACGCTGCCACTGCGGATGATGGCGATACATGAACGCTTCCATCAGCTTCAGGTGCGGGTATTTTTTTCCCGCAGCCACTAACGATTCGGCTTCTGCTGCGGTCAGCGCAATGGGTTTTTCGCACAGCACATGCTTGCCGGCAGCCAAGGCTTGGATGGTGACGGGCACGTGCAGATGATTGGGCAACGGGTTGTATATAGCCTGAATGGTCGGGTCTGCCAACAGCGCTTCGTAACTGCCATATGCCGTGGGGATACCCAATTTCTGTGCTGCCTGCTGTGCCTTTGCCATATCACGCGACGCAATAGCAGCGATTTCGATATGCTCGCCCTTTAACATGGCCGGGATTACTTTGGCGACGCCGATGTTGGCCGTACTCACAATTCCCCAGCGTATCTTGGTCATGATGATTCCCTTCGTATGCTCGATGCCCTGCATTATATACCCATGGTGAAAATGGTAGGATAGACCTATACATCGAAAGGGGCAACGGGATGAAGTGGATCGGCTTAATCGGTGGGATGAGTTGGGAATCCTCAGCTGAATACTACCGCTTCATCAATCAGCTCGTGCGCGACGCCCGCGGCGGATTGCACTCGGCACCAATCATCTTGGCCAGTGTCGACTTTGCCCAAATCGAAGCCTACCAACACAACGGCGATTGGGACAGTGCCGGCAAACTGCTCGCGCAGGTTGCCCAACGTCTCGTCGCCGCAGGTGCCGAATGTATCGTCCTCTGTACCAACACCATGCACAAGGTATCGGCTGCCATTACTGCCGACCTGCCGGTCCCGTTCATCCATATCGCTGATGCGACTGCCGAACGCATCGTGGCTGCCGACATTTCGACCGTTGCGTTGCTCGGCACACGCTACACCATGGAACAAGACTTCTACAAAGGCCGGCTCGAGGCACACTACGGCCTGACGGTGCTCGTCCCCGAGGCCGCCGAACGGACCGAAGTCAATCGCATCATTTATGACGAACTCTGCATGGGGGTTATTGATCCCCACTCTCGGGCAACCTACCAGACAATCATGGCCAATCTGGTTGCTCGCGGTGCCCAGGCAGTTATATTGGGGTGCACCGAGATTACGCTCTTGGTGTCACATGCAGATGTGACCGTCCCAGTGTTCGACACCACCCGCATCCATGCCGAAGCAGCCGTTGCCTATGCCCTCGCAGCGCCCACAACAACACAAACAAGCTGATACGTGCCACATGAACGGAGATCGACCGATGAAGCGACGTGCATTCTTGAGTAGT